>JAISSA010000288.1 GCA_031273365.1 Synergistaceae bacterium | reverse complement strand
GCAGGAAACTCGATGTGCGGGAAGAGGTGCGTCGCCCCGCCCTTCGTCGCCAGCGTGTGTCCGACCTTGGTGCTCTGGAGCTTCGGTATCGTCACGATGTCGCCGGCGACGATCTCCTTCACGTCCCTGCCGTCCTTGCCCGTCATGAACCGGAAGGAACTGATGCGCTCGTCTTCGCCTTTTTTCACGTTATAGATGTTGCTGCCGTCGGAGGAGAGCGTCCCCGAGCAGACGCGGATGTACGAGAGCTTGCCGACGTAGGGATCGACCATCACCTTGAAGCAGAGCGCCGAGAAGGGCGCGGCCGGGTCGGGCGCCACCTCCACCGCTTCGGTTCCGCCCTTCGCGGACTCGCGCTCGGCCTTCACCGGGCCGCGGTCCAGGGGGGAGGGGAAGTAGTCGACGATGAAGTCCAGAAGCTGGTGCACGCCGACGTTCGTCGCCGACGGCCTCTCCATCGAGGTAGCGCTCCATCAGGGCGTCGTCCATCTCGACGGCGGCCTCGACCAACGCCTCCCTGGCCGCGGCCGCGGCGTCGGCCAGGTCCGCCGGAATATCGCCCTCCGTGAATTTGCCGCTGCCGTCCGGCGCGCCGGTGTACGCCCTGCCCTTCAGAACGTCGACGACGCCCCTGAAGGACGCCTCCCCGCCGATGGGCAGAAAGACGGGAAACGCGTTGCCCGAGAACTGTTCCTTAATGTCGGCCAGAACCTTGTCGAAATTGGCGTTTTCACGGTCCATCTTGGAAATGTAAAACGCGACGGGCGCGTCGTTTTCCGTCGCGTACTCCCATGCACGGCCGGTCTGGACCTCCACGCCCCCGACCGCGCTCAGCACGAGAAGGGCCGTGTCCGCCACGCGAATGGCGGCGCTCATCTCCGCGGTGAAGTCCGCAAAGCCAGGGGCGTCCAGCATGAACAGCGTTTTTCCTGCGCGCTCCAGCGTCAGGAGCGAGGTACTTATCGAGATCTGACGTTTCTGTTCCTCCGAACTGAAGTCGCTGACCGTGTTGCCCGATTCCGTCTTCCCCATCCGGGAGATCTGGCCGTTGGTAAAAAGCATGGCCTCCGCCAGGGTCGTCTTTCCGGCCCCGCCGTGCGCCACCAGTGCAAAACTTCTCGTGTTCTCAGGCTGACGTGATCCCATCTTCTCCAATACCTCCTCTTTGGTCTCCTCTTTTATGTCAACAACTTAAAGCAAAACCATGGGGCTCCGCCCCATACCCCGCAGGGGCCTTAGGCCCCTGACCCCGTTAATTTTCTTTCTTAATTAATTTTCTTCCTTAAGTTGTTGACATTGCTTTTATAATTAGGCTATTTCGAGTTCAGGGCGGCTTCGATCGCGGCGACCACCTCGTCGGCTCGCGCCTGGCCCTTCGTTTCGCGCATGACGAGACCCTGGAGGAACTTTATTTTCTTTCCCCGGGTGTCCGGCCGAATTTCCCCGACGACGTCGGCGTTGGCCTCCAGAACCCTGCGCACCACCTTCGCCAGCGCGTCGGCCCCGACGCCCCCTTCCACCGCGCCGCTCTTCTTCATGGCATCCTCGAAGGACAGACCCTGCAGCATGGCCTCGAAGATAGTTTTGCCCAGCGTGGTCGAAAGCCTGCCGTCGTCGATGAGCCCGATCAGTTTCGCCAGGGCCTCGGGCCTGACGGGCAGGTCCTTTGCCCCGATGCGGCGCTCGCCCAGAACGCGCAGGACCTCCGTTCGGGTCCAGTTGCCCGCGCGCAGGGGGTTCGCGCCCGCGGCGACGCAGGCCTCGAAGTACTCCGCCACGTCCAGCGAGTCGCTCAGGACGGCCGCGTCCACCGGCGTAAGGCCCAGGTTCACGTAGCGCTCCGCCTTTTTTTCCGGCATCTCCGGAAGCGTCTCCCGGACGCTCTCCACCCACTCGGGAGAGACGACCATGGGCGGCAGGTCGGGCTCCACGATGAACTTGCGGTAGAACTCCTTCACCCGGGACGCCCGGGTGATCTCCTTCGCGTCGTTCCAGTGCCTCGTCTCCTGCAGCACCTCGCCGCCGTCCTCCAGAAGCTTTGTCTGACGCCGGATCTCGAACTCTATCGCCCGCTCCAGCGCGTGGAAGGAGTTCATGTTCTTGACCTCGACCTTGCGGCCCCAGCGTCCGTCCGAGCACTTCATGGAGACGTTGGCGTCAAAGCGCATCATCCCCTTCTCGAGGTCCACGTCCGACGCGCCGGAGTACCGAACCCGCCGCCGCAGCGTCGTCACGTACTCGACGGCCTCGCGGGCGGAGGAGATGTCCGGCTCCGAGACGATTTCCGCCAGAGGCAGCCCCGAGCGGTTGTAGTCCACCCAGGACGACTCCGCGCCCTCCAGCCGTCCGTCGGATGCGCTGTGGTGCAGCTTGCCCACGTCCTCCTCGAGGTGCAGGCGGTTGATGCGGACCCTCTTCGGGTTGCCCGCGTCGTCGCTGATGTCGAGCCATCCGCCCGCCGCGATGGGCAGGTCGCTCTGCGTGATCTGAAACCCCTTCGGCAGGTCGGGGTAGTAGTAGGATTTTCGGAAAAACAGCGTCGGCGAAACGATCGAACAGTTCAGCGCCAGGCCCGCGAGCATCCCCTGCTCCACGACAGCCCTGTTCAGGACGGGAAGCGAACCGGGAAGCCCCATGCAGACGGGACAGATGTGCGAGTTGGGCTCGTCGTTCGTGTAGTCGGCCGAACAGGTGCAGAAAATCTTGGACTTCGTCCTGAGCTGTATGTGAATTTCAATGCCGATAACCGGCGTAAAGGTTAAATTTTTGGATTTCTCGGCTTTGTCGGACATCTTCAGTTCCCTCCCCCGGCGATCACGGGCGCGCCCAGAATTTTTTCGAGCGCGAGCCCCGCGCTCAGGAGCCGGCCGTCGCTCCAGCGGGGCCCCACCAGTTGCAGCCCCACGGGCAGCCCGGAGTCGGCGTCGGTCCCCGCGCGGAACGAGTAGCCCGGCAGACCGGCCATGTTGACGGGAAGCGTGTAGAGGTCCGACTCGTACCCCTTCATCGCGTCGTCGTCGACCTCCCCGATTTTCGGAGCGAGCGACGGCGTCACGGGCTGCAGGATGCAGTCCGCGTTTTCGAACGCCTCCGCGAACTCCCGCGCGATGAGCGTGCGGACCCGCGTCGCCGCGACGTAGTACTGTTCGCTGCGGACCGGTTCGGTCAGACAGGTCCCCGCGATGATGCGCGACTTGACCTCCGATCCGAACCCGTGGGAGCGCACCTCCTGAAACATGTCCTTCATCCCGGCGGAGGAGTTCACCGTGTACCCGTAGCGCACGCCGTCGAAACGCGCCAGGTTCGTGTGGGCCTCGGAGGCGGCGATGGCGTAATAACAGGCCACGGCGTAGCGTCCCACCGTCGGCAGGGAGACCTCCATCATCTCCGCGCCGGCCCTTTCCAGAGCGGCGATCGTCTTCTTCATGGCCTCCGAAATTCCGGGGTCCAGGGTGAAATCCCGAAAATCGCGGACCAGCGCGACGCGCCTGCCCTTCAGGTCGTCCTGCAGCTCCGCGAAACACTCTCCCCGCGTCCCGCAGGTGCTGGTGGAATCTTTGGGGTCCTGACGCGCGAGGAGCCCCATGACGAGGGCCATGTCCCCCACGTTGCGCGTGAAGGGTCCGATCTGGTCGAGGGAAGAGCCGTAGGCGATCAGGCCGTAGCGGCTGACCATTCCGTAGGTCGGCTTCAGCCCGCAGATGCCGCAGTACGACGCGGGCTGACGAATGGAGCCCCCGGTGTCGCTGCCCAGCGCGAAGGGAACGTAACCGGCCGCGACGGCGGCCGCGCTGCCGCCCGAGCTGCCGCCCGGCACGCGCGCGACGTCCCACGGGTTCGCGGTGGGCCCGAACGCGGACGTTCCGCAGGTGTTGCCCATTGCAAACTCGTCCATGTTGGATTTGCCCAGCAGGACCGCGCCGGCGTCCTGCAGCAGCGCCCAGACCGTGGCGTCGTAAGGCGGCGCCCAGTCCCCGAGAATACGGCTGCCCGCCGTGGTGCGGACGCCCCGCGTGCAGATGTTGTCCTTCAATATAACGGGGACCCCCGCCAGCGGCCCCGGGTCCTCTCCCCGCGCGATCCGCTCGTCGATCCGGCGGGCCCGCTGGCGGCCGGCGTCGGCGGTGGTCGTGATCAGCGCCGATACCTTCCCCTCGCAGGCGGCGGACCTCCCCAGACAGTCCTCGAAGACCTCGAGCGCGGAAAACTTTCGGCCGCGCACGCCGGACGCGATTTCGCGCACACTCAGCTCGTGAAGTTGCATAGCCTACTCCTCCATAATGCGCGGGACGCTGAAAAAAGGCCCCGTCGCCGGCCGGGCGGCCAGTATTTCGTCCCTGTCGCGGAACACCCCGACGACGTCCTCCCGCAGAGGGCATTCGACGGACTCCGCGAAGGCAAAGGGTTCCACGTCTTTTAAATCGAGTTCTTTGAAGCGATCGACCATTTCGAGGAAATTGTTGATGTAGCGCACCGCGCCCTGCAGCTCCGCATCCGTCAGGGAGAGCCGTCCTTCCATGGCGATCGCGCGCACCTCATCGCTGTCCAGCTTCATTATCACACTTCCCTTCACATTACCTGTACACATAACAAAAGCAATTATAACAGCTGAAGCGCGCCTCCAAAACCGGCATTCCAAAATTTTCAAGCAAGAAGGAAGAAAATTAACGGGGTCAGGGGACAAGTCCCCTGCGGGGTGCGGGGCAGAGCCCCGTAGTTTTAAGTCAATGACAAACACAACGATAGTTTACAAAGGGGTTTCAGGGGAGCCAGTGAGGACTGCGAAGCAGCCGAACGAGCGCGGGAACACGTTCCCCTGCCCCCCTGATTTAATACAAAAGGGGGTTTCAGGGGGGCCAGTGAGGACTGCGAAGCAGCCGAACGAGCGCGGGAACACGTTCCCCTGCCTCCCTGATTTAATACAAAAGGGGGTTTCAGGGGAGGCCAGTGAGGACTGCGAAGCAGCCAAGCGAGCCCTGCCCCCCTGGTTTAATACGAAAGGGGGTTTCAGGGGGGCCAGTGAGGACTGCGAAGCAGCCGAACGAGCCCTGCCCCCCTGATTTCAATACGAAGAAGAGAGTTTGGGAGGGGTCTCGCAAACTCTCTTCTTCATTTTTGGGGGTGTTAAAAACGCCTGAACAAGAGGGGGCGTTATCTTTGACGGCAAACCTGCCGTTACTCACTGCTTTTCTGTAATGCATTTCGTTTATTTAACATCTTTTGTTTGTTTATGGAAACATTCTACATCAAACTTTCCCGATGTCAATAGGCGGACGATAAATAAAAATCACTTTTATCGACGACGCCGCAACCTCATGTAAATGCGTAAAACAGGCCCGAAGAGGCAGTGTCGTTCTCAAATATTTTAAAGGTCATACTTGACAGGGTCCTTTTTAAAATTTATTATGTTGGTCGTCCCAAACATAAAGAACGCATCCTGAACTCCAGGCCGGGGGTTTGTGACGGGCGCGCCAAAAAAGCCAAAAAGAAATCGGAGAAAAGACAATGCACATTATGCAGATGTTTATGACGCTGATCAGAAACAGAGACACCGGCGAATACATTGAATCCCTGATCGCCTGTTTCGCCGCTCCGACCATTCGAGGCCTGAAGTCCGGCAGTCTGTTGAACCTCCGGCGACATGGGGACGGCAATATCGCCGCGATCTGGGACGCCGAAAAAGAGGAGCTGCTCCGTAAATTTCAGCTGGAGGCCTTCGCCTTCCCGCCCCGTCCGCAGCGCTCCGCGTGGGGACAGGACGCCGTTCTCCTTCTGCTGTATAAAAAGGAGCTTCTGGCTCGCGCTCTTTTCACGGAAAAGGCCGCCGCCATCCTGCACCCCCTTGGGTACGACTGTTGTCCGCCCTGCGTGGAATCTTACCTCGAGCGCCTTGGGGAACGCTGGCGCATCGAGAATAATTTTCCGCATGAAATCGGGCTCTTTCTCAACTATCCTCCGGAGGACGTGCGGGAGTTCATCCGTCACAGGGGTCAGCGCTCTCTCGCGACCGGGTACTGGAAAGTCTACGGCAATGTAAGGAAGGCCAAACGCACCTTTCAGCAATTCAGGCAGGCGGAGTACGAGGCCGCGCGTTCGCTGATCCGGCAGGCCGGTTTTTCAGCCGGAAGCTGAAGTGCTTCGACAATATATTCCGTTCCGGCCCAGCCGGAACAAAATCTCAGGGGAGGCTTGTTCAGATGTCAAAGGTAATGGTCGTTTACTGGTCGGGTACGGGCAACACGGAAAAAATGGCGGAACTGATCGCGAAAGGAGCGTCGGAGGGAGGGGCTTCCGTGACGTGCAAGACCGTCGGAGACGCGGACGTCTCGGAACTTGGCGGGTACGACGTCATCGCCCTCGGCTCTCCCTCCATGGGGGTGGAAACCATCGAGGAGGCCGAGATGGAGCCGTTCTTCACGAAGGCCGCAGCCTCACTGAGAGGCAAAAAAGTCGCTCTCTTTGGTTCTTACGGCTGGGGCGATGGCGAATGGCTGCGGACCTGGTCGGATCGCGTACAGGAAGCCGGCGGACAGCTCATGGATGAAGGGCTGGCCGTACATGAAACCCCCGAGGGCGAGAGCCTGAACAACTGCCTCGCCTGGGGCGGAAAACTGGCCGGATTTTAAAAGCGCCTGCGTTTTTCAATACCGCGTTTCAGCGCGAAGGGGGCTTCCCGTCCTGATGGGGAAGCCCCCTTCGACGGGTTCAGGCAGGAAGCCCATTTTTCACGATGTCGATGGCCTTGAGGGTTTCCGCGTAGGCGTTCTGAAAGGTCGCAAAAGATTCCTCCACTCCGGAACCCGCCTTCAGACTGGCCTCCAGGGACAGGCTGAGGTCGTAAACCGCGACCAGGGAAAGATTGGCCGCCACACCCTTGATGGCGTGCGCTGACTTTGCGGCGGCCTCGTGGTCCCCCGCCTCGATTTCCTTTTTCATCTGCTCGAAGTGCGGGCTACCGAGAAACGTGTTCAGCAGCGTTTTAAAAAGCTTCGTGTTTCCCCGTATCCGCCCCAGTGCTTTTTCGGTGTCTATATACTGTTTTACTTCGTTTTCGTTCATTTTCGCAGCCTCCTTCGCAGCCTCCCGTTTCTCCGGACTTCCAGCTTTATTTTCGTGCTCCGCGAAGCAGATGTCAAGCCCGCACTGACGAAATGTCGTCGGACCGTGATAACGTCATCTTCGAACGGAGACGGGGTTTTAACCCGCCTGAAAAACCCAGCCCGGGACCATCGACCACGCCCGCTTCAGCTCCTGCGCGTGGAGCTGCGCGTCGGGGTCAAGGCTCTCGAGAAGCGAGTGAAAGCGCTTCGAGTGATTCATTTCCTTCAGGTGACAGAGTTCGTGCAGCAAAACGTGACGAACGAGATGGGGCGGCAAAAACAGCAGGCGGCTGTTCAGGTTGATGTTTCCTCTGGAAGAACAGCTTCCCCAGCGGCTCTTTTGTTCCTTTACGGAGACGTCGGCGACCTGAAAAGAGTGACGTTTCGCGGCGCTTCGCAGAAGCGGCGGCAGATGAATGCGCCCCTTCAGAAGCAGCCATCGCCTGAGGGCGACCAGCGCCTCGCTTTCTCTGAAGTCGGAGGTCAGCATGAGCGTACCGTCCTTCGCGACGAGGCGCTGCCCCACAAGAGGCGCCATGGTCACCCACCATTTTTCATCGATGGCGGCAAGGTCGACCGTCAGGGGCAATCCTTTCGTTTTCTCCATCTGCAGGACGCGCTCGGACACCTTTTCCATGGCCTTTTCGACCCAGTCCCGTCTGGATTCCAGAATCGGCGCCAGACCGCGCGACACGTTGAACTTCGGGGGGACCACAACCGTCAGGCCATCCACGGACACGCTCAGCCGGACGTTGCGCGCACGGGAGCTGCGTCTGACGGTATAGGGCCACGGAAATTCGGGATCGCTCACGGCCGCTCTCCTCCAGGTTGCTCCATCTGTCCTGCCGTCTGTCTTTCCATTCGCGCCCGCGCCAGCCCGGCGGCGCCGAAAATCGGAGCGTCCGTGTCCAGCAGAGACGATCGGATCTGCATCGTCCTCCGGAAGGGTTCTCCGAGGTAACGCGGGATACGCGCCTCGAGGAGCTCCATGAAGCCCTCGCCCCTGCGCAATCCTCCGCCGATGATGACGAGTTCGGGGTCGAAGACGTGAACCAGCGAGGCGATGCCCCGCGCGATCGTGGAAAGCGCAAAATCCCAAAAGGGGGCGACAGCCGGGTCTGCCCTGCGCGCCCAGAGGTCTCTGAGGTCAGGGTGCCGTTCAGGCGCGCGATGCCCCAATCCCATTTCGCGGGCTCTGCGTTCAAGGGCATCCGCGCCGCACATCGCCTCGAAATGCCCGACCCCGCGGCAGCCCGGGCCACAGAGTTCTTCGCATCCCAGCACAATGTGTCCCAGCTCGCCCGCCATGCCGTGAGCTCCGGTCAGAAGACGTCCGCCCGAGACGATGCCGCCACCGATTCCCGTGCCCAAAGTGAGAACGACGTAGTCGTTCATCCCCCTGGCCGCTCCGGCAAAGCCCTCGCCCAGCGCGTAGGCGTTGGCGTCGTTTTCGATGACGGTACAGCCGCCGATGGCTTCCTCCAGCATACGGCGTATGGGCAGGCCGTTCCAGCCCATAAAGTTCGTGATCATCAGCGCGTTCTCGCGCGACGCGTCGACGCCCCCGGGAATGCAGACTCCCGTGGGGACCTGCGACCCCGCCCCAAGCTCATGAACCATCCTCGCTATCTGGGCGATGACCGGTCCCGGCTCTCTCGATGCTTCCGTGCTTTCTTCAACCCTGGCCCTGACTGCGCCATTCTCCACAAAACCGGCGACCACCTTGTGCCCGCCCAGATCCACACCCACAGCGTTCATGCAAAAACCTCACCATCTCATTGAGACGTAACCGCTCAGAGTTGAAGTGTACAGAATTGAAACCCCCGTTCCGGCCCGGCCGGCATTCCGATTTTCATTCCGATTTTCATTCCGACACGATGGGGACGGAAAACGAGATGCTGGACCCCTTGTTGATGACGCTGGAAATGGCAATCTTCCCTCCCAGCATCTTCAGCCTCTCCTCCATGTTGATAAGACCGTAAGAACCCCGTTCCTTCGCCGCCTGTTTTTCCCGCTCGACGTCAAAGCCCTTTCCGTTGTCCGTCACCCGAACCCGCAGGCTTTTCTTCGCGTAGTTGAGGGTCACCCTCACCTCGGTCGCCCCGTGACTCGCCGCGTTGGTCACCGCCTGGTGAAGGGTTTTGAAAGCGCCGGTTCTGACGTTGACGGGCAGCGCGTCCAACTCCCCGCTCAGCGTGAAGGAAAGTTCACAGCCCCACATCTGCCGCAACTGGGACGAGAGACGCCTGAGCGGCAGTTCGAAGCCCTCCTGTATCCCCGTGGGGCTCAGGCAGAAAAGCAGAGAGCGAATTTCGTCGAGCCCGTTGCGGGTGTGCTCCAGCGCGCGATCTATCTCCCCGAGGGCGGAAGCGGCCTCTCCCCGGCTCAGGTATTCCCGGCTCATTTCCAGCATCAGGCCCACCGCGGAAAACGTCTGGCAGGGGCCGTCGTGCAAATCGCGGGCAAACATCATCGACTCCCGCTCGGCCAGTTGAAAGGCGGCTGAAAGCGTTTCGCTGCTCTGGGTGTTTATCGCAATCTCGTTGAAGTCATCCGGGGTCGATATCAGGTTGAGCACCATGCGCAGGCGATTTCCCGTTTTTTCGCTTTTGGAGACAAGGCGCTCCAGACGGTGTTCTTCCTGCAAGAGTTCGTTCCTCTGGGCGCTCAGAAGTCGATGCCGTTCCTCCAGAGAGCCGCGAATTTTCATGAATTCAGACGCCCGTTCATATGAGGACTGCTCCGCCGCCGGTCCCAGCCTCGAGCTTTCTCTCAATTCTTCACGGGAACGCTCGTAATCCTTTACGGCCTGGTCCAGGGCGGCCGCGAGTTCTCTCAGTTCGCGCACAAGCACACGGGAACGCTCCCGCACGTCCTCGAGCTGTCGCGCCTCTTCCTGTCGGAAGAGGTAGAGTTCATCGAGGCTGTCCTGCAAAAAACGGCTGATGCGTTCTTCGATGTCCACAATTTTATTCGTCATATGCCTGACTCCGAACAAAGCCTTTTATGCCTCAAAATTTCCCTGTGCTAACGTGCGCATTATACCGCCAGGGCGGGCTGGATACACGGGGCTTGAACAATTATGAAATCAGAGACATTATGGCTCTCCCCGGGCGCTGCAATCGGGAGGGCGCAAAACGACCTTTCTTATTTCATATACAAATAACATTTCATATATAAATAACATTTCATGCAGAAACAGCTTCAGACACAGACGCTTTCAGACACAATGGCCGGCAGCAAAAAATCCACGCCGCCGGCCTCATCTGCTGGAACGAAAAAGTCGCGTCAAAAAAGCGTTTACTTGGAGTACAGCTCGACCGCCAGAATTTCGTTGACGTCGATGGGCAGCTCGTCCCTCTGCGGTTCCCGGATCAGTTTCCCGCTGAACTGGTCTTTGTTCTTTTCGATATACGGAACGTTGAAGGACACCACGCCCTGAAAATTGTCCTGCAGCACCTGATTTGTGCGGGATTTTTCCTTCAGGGAGATCACCTGGTTCACCTGCACGCCGTAGGAGGGAATGTCGACCTTCGCGCCGTTGACGAGGATGTGGCCGTGCGTCACCAGCTGGCGGGCCTGGCGGATCGAACGGGCGAACCCGATACGATAGACGAGGTTGTCCAGCCGGCACTCCAGCGCCTTCAGAAGGGCGACGCCCGTCATTTCGGAACTCTTTCTGGAGCTGTCGAAATAACGCGCGAACTGGCGCTCCATAATGCCGTAATAAGCCTTGATCTTCTGCTTTTCCAAAAGCTGAAGCCCGTACTCCGAAACTTTCTGGCCGCCTCTGACGGGTTTTTTCGTGTCCACCCGCTTGAGTGCCTTGGGATGACCGCAGATGTTCACTCCCAGATGGCGGGAAAGTTTAAAACGTGGTTCTCTTCGCGTTGCCATGAAAACGCTCCTTTGTCATAAAAAATTTTTCTCCGAAAAAATTTGGAGGATATTGTAAAAGGGCTTTCGCCCTGACGTCCCATTTCGGAGATTCTACCATCGTTCGATGAAGGTGTAAACCATCGCCCTTCCCGTCATTCTTCACAGCTTTGCACGCCGCCGGCATAAGACCGAAAAGACCGCCAGAGCCATATCGCCTCGGGCAGCATCATCGCCAGAAGGACCATATGGGACAGGGAAAGGCCGCCTGACGCGCTCTCGGCTCTCAGGAAATCTATCGAAAGCCGCATGGCCGAGTACAGAAGAAGCCCCGCAGGAGTGACCATAGAGGGGCTCCCGCGCCGAACGGTTGCCCTCTCCAGCCACAGGAGCGCCGCCAGAATGACGGCTGCGGCGAAGGAGTAATAAAGCTGGGTGGGATGGCGCGCAATGCCCGCAGGGTCGTAAGGAAAATGAAGCGCGAAGCGAGCCCTGCTCCGTATGCCCACGCAGCAGCCGGCGAAAAAGCACCCCCACCGTCCCACAACCAGGGTCAGAATCGCGGGAAGCGCGACGACGTCGCACAGCCGCGTGAAGGAAATTTTCGGGTTGCGCCGGCACAGAAAGAAGGCCGTCAGAAAAGCGCCGCAGAACGCCCCCACCTCCGACAGACCTCCCCGATTCAGATCGAGAAGCAGGGAGGGCGCCTTCCAGTACACCGAAAAATTCCAGATGTACTCGAAGGCCCGGGCGCCGAAAAGCATCCCCAGAAAGGCCCAGCTCGTCACGCGCCGTCCCTCGTCCTCGTCGACGCCATAGAGCGCAAAACGCCGCGCCGTCCAGCTCATCGCGAGGGACAGCGCGATAAACCACACGACATAGTAGGTCTGTACCGGGACAGGTCCTATATTGAAAAGAATGGGATACATAACGCCCCGCCCGTCAGCGCCTGTAACGCGTCCGGCGGACGCCTCCGGCGCGCTGTTGGGCGCTCTCGTTGCGCTCGACGGCGCCGAGTTTCGGCATGACGACCACTTTTCGGTCCGGAGACTCTCCGACGGACTGCGTCTCCACGTCGTCACGGTCCTTGAGCGTCGTGTGGATCACCCATCGCTCCCAGCTCAGCATCGGCTCGAGGCGAAGCGGAACCCCCCGCTGAACCACCCTGCGGGCCGTTGCCTCAGCCAGACGCTCCAGGCTCTTTTTACGACGTTCCCTGTACCCTCCGGAATCGAGGCGAAGACGCGGGTCCTCGCCCGGAGAGCGAAGCGCGAGGTTGAGAAGATACTCCATGGCTTTCAGCCCGTCGCCGTAACGCCCCACGAGAATGTCCGCGTCGGGCCCCTCGATGCCGATCGTATAACCTTCCCCGCCGGCTTCCGGCCCGGCGCGCAGATCCATGCGCGTCAGAAGCTCCGACAGAAACGAGCAGCTTTTCATCAGCAACAAAGGTTTCTCGGGCTCGATCCTTACCTTCAGCTTCTTCCCGAAAAGGCCGAAAAAGCTCTTCTCTTCGCCGATAACCTCCGCTTTCAGGCCGTTCGCCGGCACGTTCCACTGCCGGGAAGCCTGCTTCACGGCGTCCTCGACGGACGCTGCCTCAATAATAAGGTGTGTAGCCTGTTCCACAAGCCTTACCTTCCTTCCATGTCATCGATCTCCGAGCGCTGGCGTCGAGTCACTCCCTGCGCGTCGGCTTTTCCTGCCGCAAAACAGGTTTTTCCTGCATCTCCCTGTTGGTCCGCCGCACGACAAAAAGCTGGTGCGCCACGCCCATCAGAGAGGAAACGCCCCAGTACAGCAGAACTCCTCCGGGGATGCTGAGACAGATGAACGTCAGGAAGAGCGGCATGAACCAGCCCATCATCGCCATCTGCGGGTTCCCGGAGGAGGAAAGATGCTGTTGATACCACGTTAAAAAGGCTATGGCCAAAAGGAGGATCGTGTTGGGCGCCCACATCATAAAGTTGGCGAACAGAAGCGAAGGGTTGGTCATGGCGGAAAGAACCACCATCACAATGCCCAGCTGTTCCTTTGGAATGGTCTGTCCTGCGGCGTCCACCAGATTGATGGCGCCGGCGATCGTGGTCAGCATCGAACCGTCAAGGCGAATCGTCAGAAAGGTCGCGTCCGAAAAACCATGCCGCGACAGAGCGTTGTAAAGCAGGATAAAAATCGGCAGCTGTATCAGAAGAGGCAGGCAGCCCGCGGCCGGATTGACCTTGTTTTCCCTGTACAGCGCCATGACTTCCCTGTTCATCATTTCCTTGTCTTCCGCGTATTTGTCCTGCAATACCTTAATTCGGGGCTGTAATTTCTGCATCTTCTGCATACTGACCATCTGCTTCTGCGTCAGGGGATGCATCGCAAGCCTGACCAGAAGCGTCAGCAAAATAATGGACAATCCCCACGAGTTTGTCACACCGTACAGGCTCTGCAGAAGCCACATCATAAAATTACCGGCCGTCGTCCACAAGTATCCCAAACAAGCTCACCGTCCTACTGTGTGTTTATTTACCATAATCGTAAACGCTCGAATCTCAGGAGAGCGTGTCCCCTCGCCCGCTCAGCCCGACGCCCGTCTCCGGGGAGGAGGATCGTAGCCTCCCTCGTGCCACGGACCGCACTTCAGCAGGCGCTTTGTCGTCAGCCAGACGCCCCTGAAAAATCCCCACTCCGTCATCGCCCCGACGGCGTACTGCGAACAACTGGGATAAAAGCGGCAGCGGGCCCCCAGCAGAGGAGAAATGCACGTCTGATAGGCCCGAATCAGCCCGATCGCCAACGCAGCGCCGACGCCCGGCGACCGCGTTTTCGTTTTTCGCTTCATCATTCCCACCTTGCGCCCGGCCATTTCTGCGTAAAGAGGCCGTGTCTCTGCAACGCCCGCGCCATATCGTAATAAATCTCGACCGCGCCGGCCCCGAGGGCTCTGTCCTTAAGCGAGAGAACAAGAAGAACGTCCGGCACGACCCAGGGACGAAGCCTGCGAAAGGCCTCCCGCAAAACGCGCCGGCCCCTGTTGCGCACATGGGCCTTCCCCTGACGTTTTCCCACGACGTAACCCACGCGCGGAGCCTCCCCCGTTCCCCTCAAAAACAACAACCGCACCAGCTCTCCCTGTATCCGAAGACCGGTGCGGAAAATAAGGTCAAACTCCCACCCTTTTTTTATCGTCAGGCCATTGTCAGGCACTTACGACCCTTACGCCTTCTGTTGCGCAAAACGGCACGACCCGAAGGAGAGGAAGAACGGGCGAGAAAGCCGATTTTTCGCGCTCGTGGCTTACAGTGAGGTTGATAGGTACCTTTTTTCACGAAACATACGCCTCCTTATTTAAACAGCCACGGCAGTATAGCATATCCAGGGCGCAGGAGACAATAGGTCAGAAGCAGGTCGGGGAACGCCGGAGAAAAAACAGGGCCGGACCCCGCGGCCCGACCCGAAAGCGATGTCAGTGACTTAAATGCCATGGGGCTCCGCCCCATACCCCGCAAGGGACAAGTCCCTTGACCCTGTTAATTTTCTTTCTGTGCTTACGCCGCAGTTCCTGACGCCGAGGCCTGCAGTTGCGACGTGACGGTGGCAAGCCAGCTCGCCTGCTGCATCAGCTTCGACAGGCTGACCTCCGCCGCCGAGAAGCGCGCGAGAAGACTTTCCTCTTTCGCCTGCAGGCGTCTTTCAAAGTCCGCCAGGTAGGTGTCGATCGATTTGATCTCGGCATCGATGGCGTTTATCTCCCGCACCACGGCGCCCTGGGCGGTCGTCACTCCCGCGGCGACCTCCTTCTGGGAGGCCTTGATCATGCCGTCCATGAAGGTCTGCATCTGTCCCGCAAAATTGGTGACCAGCATCGAGACGTCGTCGGCGTTGTTCTCCAGAGCCGCCATAAAAACGCTCGTGTCGAAGTTCAACTGGCCGCTCTTGCCCTCCGTCGTCATCTCGCCCTCCGACGGAAGCCGGATGCCGATCTGGGAAAGCGCCGTGTACTCGTAGTTCATACCCAGCGTGGACAGTACCGTCGAGCTTCCTCTCAAAGTGACCGTGCTGTCGGTCCCCGCGGTGATGACCAGTTTTCCCTCCTCCACCGACGCTTTGGCGAAGGGAACGGGGTACTGCTGTCCGTCCGGATCGAAGTACAGCGGGTTGTCCTGGCCGTCGATCTTCGAGTTGTTGATCTTCGCCGCGATCGTCGCAAGCGTGTCCTCCGGCGTTACGGCGAAGGTCGCGACTCGGCCCCCGACGCTGACGACGAAGGTCCCGGCCCGGGTGACGCCGTTCTGCTCCATCGTGCCGTAGAGCGTGTTGCGGCCGTCGCGCCGGGTGAACGACGGCGTATAAACCTGCGAGGTCAGGGTGCGCATGGAGTTCTTTGCGTTTCGAAGCAGGGAACTCCCGTTCAGAACTCCCCACCGCATCCGGAAGTCGTCGCTGTCCAGCGTGGCCTTTTTGGTCTCGTCCAGCGCCTTTTCCGTCATTCGCGTGTCGATCCAGCCCAGGATGTCGTTGTAGGCGGAAAGGAAGCTCTGCAGCGACGTGACGGCCGTCTCCGCGTCCTGCGAGACGTCGAGCGACACCTGACCCTCGCCGCTCAGCTCGATGGTCATGCCCTTGATCAGCTCGTTCTTATAGGCCTCGCCGATGTGGTTGGAAGAACGGCTGACCGGCTCGCCGTCCAGCAGCATCATGGCGTCCTGCGCCGCCGTGTAGTGGTCCGCGTCCATCTGATCCAGCCCCAGAACGGCCAGGGTCCCGTTGTCGTCGTCGCTCAGGTAGAAGGTGGAGGTGTTGCTGGTGTACTCCACGGTGTACTTCGTGCCGTACATCGGGGATTTTGCGTGCGCCGAAGGGGTGCTGTCATCATATGGAGGGGTTAAAGATGCAGAATCCGGCCACTGGCCCTGGGGTCTCCAGGTAAGCTCGAGCTGCGTCCCCGGATTGGTCGAATCGGGTACCCCGGTGACGTTGAGCGCAGGAACAAAGTGCCCTCCTGAGCCCAGATCCATCGTAAAAGTCGTGCCGTTATAAGTCACGGCGTGCGTTCCCTGCGGCGGGGAGATAAATTTACCGTTGTTCGGCAGGACGGCGATGTCTTTATCGCTGCGCGCGCCGGTCGCCGTAACCGTCGTGCCGTCGGTTTTCTGCAGGGTCAGCGTGTAAGCGGCGCCAGGCAGGGGGGCGTCGATACCGCCTCCCGTGTACCACTGAACCGCGGCCTTCCCATTGACGTCCTGCACGATCTCGAAGTCGGCGCCCTCCCTCCAGATCCGGCTTCCCGGCGCAGAGATGACGGCGGTTCCCTTCGCCACCTCGGCGTAGTTGAACGTCGCCGCTGAAGCGTCCTTAAACGCATCGTCCTGGCTGTCGCGCGTGATGTCGAGGGTGATCGTCTCTCCCCCTGCCGTGGACACATAGGTGACCTCGTATTCCGCTCCATCGGGAGGCCTTTTGACGCCCTTCCAGTGTATCGCGCCGTCGACGCCCACCTCGAAATCCGTGCCGTTCACATAAGAGACGGTTCCATTGTGAGACGTGATGGAAATGTCCGTGCCCGTGGAAAGCGGCGTGAAGGGCAGGACGCCCCTGTCCACGTCGCCGTCGTCGGATCGCGTTGCCGTCACGACGTACGTGTCGCCCTGATAGGCCGTGTAGATGTCCTGATAGACGACATCCGGAGGAGGGAGCAGGGGATCGTGGGTCCGCCAGCGGATTCGATTGCCGATGACGTCGAAGTCCCTGCCCGCTTCGTAGGTTGTGGTTACGCCCTCGACGGTGCCTTTGACGGATATGGTCCCGCCGTTGCCGCTGAGGTCCATGTTGAGGTCCAGCGTGTCGGCCGCGTTGGCGGATCGCGTCACCTCCACCGTCTGCGGCGTCCGATCCAGCCCGGTGTTGTCGCTTTTCAGGATGAGCCGGCCGTCCACGACGGTCGCCGTCATGGCCACGGGAGAGGACCGCGTCTTCATCTGCGTGTTGATTCTCTCCGCGAGGGTGGCCAGCGTGTCCGTGGATCGGACCTCGATCTGAACTTTCTGCCCCCCCATGTTGACGTAAAAATAAGAATTCGAGAGGCTGCCGGAGCCGAAAATATTGCCCAGAGTCCCCGAAAGCTGTTTGGAACGGTTGATCTGGCTTTTGGCCAGCTGCAGCACCTGCAGGTCGTACACGTCGATCGCCGCGTCCGCGTTGACGGTCGCGTTCAGAACTCCCTTGTACGACGTGTTGCGGTCCACCCTGCTGATCTCGACCTGTTTTGCCTTGAACGTGGAGGCCAGCTTCAGGGGCGACAGGGAGCTTTGCAGATTTTGGAAAGCGACCTGAAGCTCTTCCCAGTAGGTCTTCTTCTGCTCCAGTTTCTCCTGCTTGTCCAACATGACGTAAGCAGGTTTTTTCGCGTTCTCCAGAAGCTGCGTCACCATACTGTTCCAGTCTATACCGGACGCGACTCCTGAAATGGACATATCCGCCATTTAAACGTCCTCCTGTGTCAAAAAGATAAACGGACCCTGATCTTCTTATCGGCAGACCCCGGCGCGTCTTCAAGCAGTCCGATATTTGCAACGCTGCGGCTATTTTACACCATAAAGACAAAGGCCGGTAACCGTTCGGGCCCCACCCGGCCGAGGAGCGGCGCCTCCTGTTTCTTCTATTCGTATCTTCTATGCTACAATGGAGGGCATTGCAGGCAGGAGCGGCAACTTACGACCGCACTGGAGGGGGGATTCCTCATGAAGGTTTATATCGATGGGCAGGAGTATTCCAAAATTCCCGGCGAAGCGGGTGCGGCGTCCGTATTGAACGCCGTCAGGGAAGACCTTTCCCGGAGCGGGCGGGTCATCACGGAGATACGGGTCGACGGCGTCGCGCTGGACGAAGAAGCTTTTTTGAACGTCATTGGAGACCTGCAGGTACATTTCACCTCTCAGTCCGTGCGAACTCTCGTTCACGAGTCCCTCGACGAGGCGTTGAACTACGTTCCCCGTCTGACGCAGGGGCTCGAGCAGGTCGCCGCGTCTTTCGAGGGGGACGGGGTCGCCTCCGGGCAGGCCAGACTGGCCGAGGCGGCCGAGGGGATGGACTGGCTTCTGACCGTTTTCCAGAAGTGCTCCTCTCTTCTCGCCGTCGATCAGGAAACGGAGTCCGCCGGGCTCGACGAACTGAAGGAAGCGCTTTCCGCCAGCATCAACCTTCTTGGGACTTTTTACGAAGAAAAAAAATATCCTCAGATGGCCCTCTGCATTCGCCAGCGACTGGTCCCGGAAATCGGAAAACTGTCCCTCCATATCCGTCGGCTTCACAGCCTCAGCGAGACCACCCAATAAGACACGGCCATTTTTTTCAGGCAAATCGGGACGGCGACCTTCGATAGTATTCAGAAGCGTTCAGGAATATTCAATTATAATGTCGACAGGTTAAAGAGAAAAATCAACGGGGCCAGGGGGGCTGGGAAAAATCCCCTGCGGGGGGCGGAGCCTCGCGGTTTGGGCCTACGTTGTTGACAGGATGAATCACTATTTGAAGGAGGGGGATTTCTTGTCCCTTCGCAGGGGTTTGATCATATTTATTCTGCTCGCGTTCGGAGCGAACGCGGTGATCCTCGCCAAAAGCGTGGACCATGAAACGATACGCTCTCTTCTGCAGGCGGACAAGCGCTTTTTACTGGTGGCCCTTTCGCTGATCGGCGTCGCCTGGCTGTGCGACGCGGGACGTTTCTGCGCCCTCGCTCATGCGGCGCAGGAGCGCGTGCCGTTCAGGCTGGGAATTGTCCTGACCTGGCTGCATTACTTCGGCTGCGCGGTGACCCCCATGCAAAGCGGGGGAGGCCCTTTTCAGGTCTACGTTCTTTACAAAAGGAAGATTCCCGTCGGTAAGGGCATCGCGATCACCCTGATCCGCACCATGCTGACCGTTCTGATCCTGACGCTGATCGTTCCCGTCGCCCTTCTGATCGACCCCGCGCTTCTGGAGGGCAATCCCTTTCTGAAGGCCGTGGTGGCGTACGTCTTCGTCATCATCCTGTGCACGTGGATCTTCGTCGGCTACACCATAGCGCGTCCCGGCGCGGTGAAGCGCTTCGGCAAAATGCTTATCCTGTGGCTGAAAAAGCTGAATTTCGTGCAACCCGGCAAGGTTCGCAGGTGCTTTCAGTGGCTCGACCGGGAAACGGACAACTACAACATGAACTTCAAGCTGGCCTTTTCCAGCGGTCGATTGTGGTTCGCGGCGGCCGTTCTTCTTTCGGTCTTTCACCTGCTGTGCATCTTCTCCGTGCTGCCGGCTCTGATGTACTCCGTGGACCTGCCGTACAGCTACATCCAGACGCTCCTGACCCAGGCCGTGTTCATGTTCGTGCTGTACTTCATCCCCACGCCGGGGGCCAGCGGCGTGGCGGAGGGCGGCGGCGCCCTGCTCTTCAGCACCCTGATGCCGGGAAACATGGCGGGCGTCATGGCGATCATCTGGCGCTTTTTTACGGAGTATATCTCCATCTTCATGGGCATCATCGTCGTCATCAAGATGCTGGGCTGGGGCGTTTCGGAGGACCTCTACCACGGAGCGTCCCCCGAGGACGAGGCGAAGGCGACCACGAAAGGCGAATGAAGCGCAGATGAACCTGAAGACCGTTCGAGAAAAAGCCTTTCAGTGGCGCGGCGGCGTGTGGACCCTGCTTTTTGTCCTGATTTTCCTCCTTGCCCGCCCAACGCGGCGGTCCGTTCTCCTCGGGCTCCTCCCCGTCATCGCGGGGCAGGGATTGCGCTTCTGGGCCGTCGGGTGCATCGGCCGCTACCGGGGCGAACACGTCGGCGCGGAGGCTCTGGTGACGTGGGGGCCCTACGCCTTCGTGAGAAACCCTTTGTACGTCGGCAACGGATTTATCGGGCTGGGATGGGGGATCATGGCGGGGCCGTGGGCGACGCTGGCCTTCGTCGCAACTTTCTTTTTGTTGTATACTGTGCTCATCGTTCCGCACGAGGAGGCCTTTCTTCTGGAAAAGTTCGGCCCGGCATACGACCGCTACAGAGACGCCACCGGCAGATTTTTCCCCGGAAGGTGGCCGGGGAAGGACAGCATGACGGGCGCGTTCGACGGGCGCGTTCTTTGGGTGAGCGAGCGTCATTCCCT
This sequence comes from Synergistaceae bacterium, assembly GCA_031273365.1. GTDB lineage: Bacteria > Synergistota > Synergistia > Synergistales > Aminobacteriaceae > JAISSA01. Next base: position 1,217 of record JAISSA010000288.1, on the reverse strand, counting down.
TTTGACGACCGTGGGAGGAACTCTTTTGATCCTGGGAAAAAGTTTGTGGGGATATTTCTTATAGGCCAGCCCATTCCGACGGCGGAGGCTAAGAGAGCAAAGGCTAAGAGACAGGAAAAAGTATGTTATACTTTCATCCAAATTCCGGACAGGAGAGCTGAGAGAGCTGAAAGAGAGACTGCAAGGACGCGTCAATGACAGGACAGCATTCGTTGCTCGTTGGAGGAAAACATGAATTACGATAAAAAGCACACGGAAAAGGATCTGACTGTAAAGGGATTGCTTTCGGCTATTTCGGAGACGGAGTACCCCCAGTATATTCTCGAGGCTATAGCGAAAATACAGAACTGGATGCTGAATACCGTGAACGCTCCGGCCGAGCAGGGCATGGACCCCGTTACCGCCATGTTCGAGGACGGCGGAGATATGGATATGGATAAACTCTTTGACGAGCTCGAGGTTCTGGAGCGGTACGTCGACCTGATCCCCAACACGCGGCGTCCGGAGGGACGCCCCGACGTCCTTGTGGTCAGCGTCAATCCCCCCGACTACGAAAGCGGGGTCCGAACCGCCATCGACTACGCCGCGCTTTTCAACAGGCAGCAGTGCAAACGCGTCTGGGTGGTCAGCGACAGTTTCATATTCGGAGAGAATATGCGCTACTCCGCTCACGTGAACGCGCTCGCGGAGCAGGGCATCGTTTTGCGCTTCGTTCTCATTACCCCATGGGGGTGGGTGGAAATTCCGCTCAGCGGAGAAATCGCCTCCAGCCAGCAATTCCTGTGGCACAATACCCTGAAGGGGTAACGATATAGTCATTAGATCACTGCTGTCAACTCAAGGGCAAAACAGGAGCTTGCGTGCATAATCTTCTCTTCGCAGATGCCCTGTTTTACAGAAGTTACCCAAAAGAGAAATATGCAAAAAGTGCTTGAGTTGACAGCAGTGATGTAAGCATATTAAAAATTCCGGGACGTGGTGAACTGGAGTCAGCCATATACTGCTGTTGTGTTATGGAAGATTATCGAATTACGTTCTTTTCCGGCTGAATTTCTGTTCTAACGGAAGTTCACCATCTGAATAGTAAGTCTATTTATAACCTAAAATCCCGGTAAAATTTATAGCTACATGGGAGATTAGTTACGAAAGTATTTAAAAGCATTGTAATTGATGGGGTTTAAATGAAAAATCGAGTCGAAATTATTTTGGGAAAACTT
>JAISSA010000275.1 GCA_031273365.1 Synergistaceae bacterium | reverse complement strand
CGCTGCGTCTCGACCAGCAACCGCAACTTCGTCGGGCGCATGGGCAGCCCGAAAAGCGAGGTCATCCTCGCCGGGCCGATGGTTGCGGCGGCAAGCGCCATCCTCGGCCGCGTCGCGGATCCGCGGGAGGTTTAGCGGGGCCTTGCCCCACACCCCACTCAGGGGTCCCGGACCCCTGAGAACCCCATTATTTAAAAACTTCATATTATTAAGGAGTGAATACCATCTTGAAGACAATTCTCACGGGCAGGGTCTGGAAATACGGCGACAACGTCGATACGGACGTCATCATTCCGGCGCGCTATCTCTCCACGAGCGTGCCTTCGGAGCTGGCGCCCCACTGCATGGAGGACATCGACGCGTCCTTCGCGAAGGGCGTGCAAAAGGGCGACGTGGTCGTCGGGGGCAGCAACTTCGGCTGCGGGTCCAGCCGCGAACACGCGCCCCTCGCCTTCGCAGGCGCGGGCATTTCCTGCATCATCGCGGCGTCCTATGCGCGCATCTTCTTCCGCAACGCGATCAACGTCGGCCTTCCGATCCTCGAATGCCCCGACGCCGTGGGGGAGATCGGAAAGGGCGACACGGTGGAGGTCGACCTGGAAAAAGGGACCGTCACCGACAAAACGAGGGGCAGGACCTGGACGGCACGTCCGTTCCCGCCGTTTCTGCGCGACCTGATCGACTCGGGAGGGCTGGCGCCCTGGGTGCGCCGGCAGCTCGAAAGCCCGGGGCAGGGGATTTTTCCCGGGTTTTCCGGGGTGAAGTCATGAAGAACTACAAAATCGCGCTGCTGCCCGGCGACGGGATCGGGCCGGAGGTGATCGCCGAGGCCGTGAAGGCCGTCGCCGTGGCGGGCGCCAAATACGCCTTCAACGTGGAATGGGTGCCGTATCCCTTCGGCGCGGCGCACTACGCCCGAACGGGCGAGACCCTCCCCGACTCCGCGGTAGCGGAGATGGCGGAGACCAACGCGATGCTCCTGGGCGCGGTCGGCGACCCGTCCGTGAAACCGGGCATCCTGGAGCGCGGGATACTGCTGAAACTGCGCTTCCACTTCGACCAGTACATCAACCTGCGGCCGGCGCGCAGCTTCGAGAACGTCCCCTGCCCCGTCCCCCTGCCGAAAGGCGTCCGCATCGACTCCGTCGTCGTGCGGGAGAACACCGAGGACTTCTACATGGGCATCGGAGCTGTGGGAAAAACGGGAGAAACGGGAGAAACGGGAGAAAGTGGAATTTCGGACTTTTCGTTCGAGGCGGAGCGCGGCCTCTATAAACTCTCCGGGCGGGTAAGCGCAAAATTCGAGCCCGACTGCGCGGCCGCCCTGCAGATCGGGGCGCTCACCCGGCCGGGCGTCGAGCGGGTAACGCGCTATGCCTTCGATCTGGCGAAAAAACGGGGAGAGAAGGAAGTCATCCTCGCCAGCAAGGCCAACGCCGTTCCCTTCCTTTACGGCTTCCTGGACGAGGAAACGAAGCGCGCGGCGGAGGCCTACCCGGACATCACGCTCAAAATACAGAACGTCGACGCGCTCTGCTACCACCTGGCGAGAAACCCGACAGGCCACGGCGTCATCCTGTGCCCGAACCTCTTCGGCGACATCGTCAGCGACCTGCTCTCGGCGCTGACGGGGGGCCTGGGGCTCGGCGCGGGGGGCAACATCGGCAGCGGCCTGTCGATGTTCGAGCCCGTTCACGGCTCCGCGCCCGACATCGCGGGGACCGGAAAGGCCAACCCCCTGGCGGCGATTCTGTGCGCCGCGATGATGCTCGACCACATTGGAGAAAGCGCCGCCGCCCGGGCCATCGACGCGGCGGTCGCCTCCTGTCTCGCGGAGGGCGACGCGTCCGTCCGGCCCGTCGAACTGGGCGGCTCGGCCCTCTGCCGTGCCGTGGGAGACCACGTCGTGGAAATAATGGAGTGATCAGGAGAAGTGACCAGAATTTGAACGCTTGTAATTGAGCCCAGGGGGACACGTTCCCCTGGGCTCGAACGCTTATAACCTTTCAGCAGGCAAAACATCGGATAGACAGTTTCTTCCTTAAATGTTTATTTCAGGAAACCAAAGACTCCGCGAAAAACGTATAATAGTAACCGGCTCGGGGAGGGCAGAGCTTGCCTGGCTGCCCTGCGAGCAGCGCGAACGGCGGCCGAAACGGCCCTGTTTTTAGAAAATTTATCAGGAAAATTTATTGAGGTGGAGAGACGATATGGACGCTCGGAATTTGCACGTCCGGTTTTCGGATACGCCGCACCGGCGGTTCAATCAGCTGACGGGGGAATGGGTGCTGGTCTCGCCCCATCGGACGCAGCGGCCCTGGCAGGGGAAAGTGGAGGCGGCGGCGCCGGACGTCCGCCCGCCCTATGACCCCGAATGTTATCTGTGCCCCGGGAACGAACGTGCCGGAGGCGTCAAAAATCCCGTTTACGAACACACCTTCGTGTTTCCCAACGATTTTTCCGCCCTGCTGCCCTCCGGCCTGGAGGTCTCCGGCCCGAAGGGCTCCGAAGGGGGACTTTTGCGGGCCGCCCCGGCGAGCGGGGTCTGTCGCGTCAT
>JAISSA010000259.1 GCA_031273365.1 Synergistaceae bacterium | reverse complement strand
CGACATGGATTTGTATAAGCCCACAAAAGACGGATTGCGCGTATTCTATCCGTTGATGGTCAGGGGCGGCGTGATTTTGGTACACGACTATTTCAACGATGATTATCTCGGGGCAGGACAGGCGTTAGATGAATTCGTTAATGAAAACGCTCTGGTTGCAATGCCAATCGGCGACGACTTCAGCATGGCGATTGTGAAGAGCTGATTTTGCTATATGACCATCACTGCTGTCAACTTAAGGGCAAAACAGGAAAACAGGAGCTTGCGTGCATAATCTCCTCTTCGTAGATGTCCTGTTTTACAGAAGTTACTCAAAAGAGAAATACGCAAAAAGCGCTTAAGTCGACAGCAGCGGGTATCCCTTCCCCAAAGCACGGGTAAAAAAGCAAAAAAGTAAAAAAAGCACCTCGCAGTAGACTGCAAGGAGGCGTATCATATGAAAATATTGTCGCTCGATGAATACCGTGAAGCAGGCTTTAAGCTGAGACAACGGGAAACGGCGGGGGATGAAGCATCGCCCGCCTGATCTGCAGAAACTCTGGTCTGCAGAAATAATGGAAGGCGATGATTTTCAAAGATGAAACGCAGCGTGGAACAACGGGACCTTTTGAACTTTCATTTTCTGTCCGCTCCGGGGTTTTCTCCGAAGGGCGATCGCGTGGCGTATCGCGTCTCGCGCCCTGACGCCGAGAAGAACGGGTACGAGTCCGATCTCTGGATCTGCGACCTCGACAGCGGCGCAAACCGGAGGATGACGAACTCCGGAGCCGAAAAATTTTTCTGCTGGAGCGTCGACGGCGACTCTTTGATTTTTGCGTCCGCCCGCGTCCTGCCGAACGGCGAAAAACCCGCGTCGGGGCACACGTATTTTTACTCGATCGACGTCGCGGGGGGTGAGGCGTCGGCGCTGTTTTCCATCCCGCACTCCGCGAGCGCCGCACGGATGCTCGACCAGCGCCGGTGCCTCATTACGGCCGTCTTCGAGCCGACGATCGAAAATCCGGAGAACGCCGACGTCATGATCTTCGATCAGGCGCCGTTCATGGCCAACGGCAAGGGGTACATCGGACAGCAGCGCACGGGGCTGGGGGTATGGGACGCGGGCGCGCGGGAGTTTCAGCGTCTGACGCCGGAGTTTATGGACGTGGAACGCTACAGCCTGAACGGGGACAGGACGGAAGCGCTGTTCGTCGGCGTGGAGTACAGAGATGTAAAGCCCCGGACAAACGCGGTTTACAGCCTGAACCTGTCCACCGGAGCGATCCGGAACCTGAGCGAAGGGCTGGAGTTCGCCTTTGCGTACGCGGCCCGGGCGGAGGATTGGCAAAGGGGACCGGATGACGCGGTGATCGTCACCGGGGCGGATCAAAAGAAAATGGGCGTCCACGAGAACCCGAAATTTTACCTCCTGAAGGACGGAAAGCTCGAATGCCTGACGCCCGAACTCGACAGCAGCCTTTCCCATGCCGTCGTCGCGGACAGCCATTACGGCTGCCCGGACCTGAGCGGAGCCTTCTTTCCCGGCGACGGGGGACTGGTCTGCTGCGCGACGGACGTCATGAAGAGCCGCCTTTACGAGCTTGGAAAGGACGGGCTTTTCAGACAGCTGACCTTCGAGACATCGGCCGTGGTCGATTACTGCGTACAGGGGAGGCGCGTCGCCTTCGTCGCGTATGAGGGGCTTTACCTGCCGGAGCTTTACGTTCTGGAGCCCTCGGATGCAGAGAAATCGTCCAGCCCGGAAAGGCGACTTACGGACTTCAACCGGCCTCTGTTCGAGGAGCTTCGACTTTCGCAGCCGATTCACGTTTCCGTGGACGACGGGCAGGGCTGGAAGCTGGACGGGTGGTACATGAAGCCCGCGAACTTTCAGGAAGGGAAAAAATATCCGACCATCCTGCACATCCATGGCGGCCCCAAAGCGGCCTTCGGCGACCTCTATCACCACGAGATGCAGTGCTGGGCGGCCCGCGGATATGTCGTGATCTTCTGCAACCCGCGGGGCGGGGATGGACGATCGAGCGCGTTCGAGGACATCCGCGGGCGTTACGGAGACCTCGACGCCCACGACCTGATGGCCTTTACGGACTGGTGCGTACAAAACCTGAGCTTTGTCGACGGGTCGCGCCTTGGCGTCACGGGCGGCTCGTATGGCGGATACATGACCAACTGGCTCATCACCCAAACCGACCGCTTCAGGGCCGCGGTCTCCCAGCGCGGCATCAGCAACTGGGTCTCGAAGTTCGGCGGCTGCGATATCGGGTATTACTACGTCGAGGACCAGCACCTCGGGACGCCGTGGAGGGACGCGGAAAACCTCTGGCGGGAGTCGCCCCTGCGATACGCCGACAGGGTGAAGACACCGGTCCTGTTTATCCACTCCACGGAGGATTTTCGCTGCGAGCTGAACCAGGGCTTCCAGATGTTCACAGCCCTGAAGGTCGGGGGCGTGGAGACCCGGATGTGCGTCTTCAGAGGCGAGAACCACGAACTCAGCCGCTCCGGCAAACCCCGCAACCGTCTGGCGCGCCTCAGGGCGATAGCGGAGTGGTTCGATGCGCGCCTGTGACGCCCTCATGTCCGGCAACGCGGGAAACCCAGTTCCCTGATGAAGGCCTCCTGAAAATCGGGGCTTTCGGACAGCTCGACGGGCTTTATCGTGCGTGCGATGACGGTCGCGTCGTCCCAAATTTTTTTGCCGGGAAGACAAAGCCTCGCGCCCTCCAGCGACGTGTTGCCGACGAAGCGGACCGTTCCCCGGAACTCGCGGTCGATCATGCCGATGGTCATCAGGTTTTCGAAGTCCAGATGGAACCCGAACGCGCCGGCGATGTCAATCGAATCCAGCGTCTCATACCTCCCGCCCGCCGCTCTGAGCAGAGTTTTGATCCCCGCCGCGATCGCCCCTTTGGCCAACTGGATCTGGCGAATATCCTTCCGGGAAAGAAAGACGTTGTCGGCAAGGCGGTATTTCCCGTCGGGGCAGTCCAGAAAGCCCGTCGCGTCGATGACGCCCTTTCTCAGAAGCACGGCCGTCAGGTCGATCAGAGCGCTGCCGCAGAGGCCGACGGGCGGGGCATCCCCGATCGTCCTGAAGGCGATTTTCTCCTGTCCGTCCGCGAACTCGGTAAAAACCCTCTCGATGGCCCCGGGCACGGCTCTGACGCCGCAGGAGATGTTCATGCCCTCGAGGGCCGGGCCGGCCGCCGTCGAGGTTCCGTACAGTTTCCCATCCAGGCGCAGCACGATCTCGCCGTTCGTTCCGATGTCGATAAAGAGACTGTTTCCGTTTTCGTGAGCGAACCCGGACGCGAGCACCCCCGCGACGACGTCGCCACCGAGAAAGGCGGACACGCAGGGCAGCAGACAGACGCGCGCGTTCGCGACATCGAGGCCCAGGGAGGGAAAGCCCGGGGCAGAAACGTCGACGGCCCCCTCGAAAACCGACCGAAACGGGAAACACGTCAGGGGCGTCGGGTCAACACCCGCGAAAATATGCTGCATGACGGTGTTTCCGGCGACGACGACCCGGCGGATCGAGTCCCGGCCGATGGACGAGGCGGCGAGCATCTCGTCGATCAGTCCGTTCAGGGCCTCGACGACGGAACGGCGCAGCTTTTCGAGGTTCTCCGGCTTTCCCCTGCACCAGCTCGCGCGCGTCAGGACGTCGCCGCCGTACTGCGTCTGCGGGTTGAGGCAGGACGCCCTCGCCACCGTTTCCCCCGTCTTCAGCACAAGGCAGGCTGAAAGTCCCGTTGTCCCCAGGTCGACGGCAACTCCCGCCCCGGACGCGTCGCCGGCCTCGACTCCGATGTGGCCTCCCCGGTCGATCGAAGAGAACGCGCCCTGCGGAGGAGGCGTCTGCACGCAAACGTCCTGCGTCAGAACATGAGCACAGGCCCGGACGGGCCGTTCGTCGACGCTCACGACGCATTTCCCGCACACGCCCATGCCGTTGCAGGGCGTCTCGAGCGGAACTCCCGCGTTCCTCATGACGTCGCTCAGCAGAGCGCCCCCCGAGACCTCGACCTCGATCCCCTCACGCAGAAATTTGACTTTTACTTCAGGTTGCACGATCGATTTATCTGCTCTGTCAGCCATCCGGGAACCTCTTTTCTCAATTGAGTTCTGGGGCAAAAACGCAGGGCTCCGCCCTGCACCCGCAGGGGACTCAGTCCCCTGACCCCGTTAATTTAAAACATTCGGGCCTCCAATTATAAAATAAAGAGTTAAAATAGACCCCAACGTTCGCCCAGGTCCAACGGGGGAGAAACGGAATAAGGAAAAATGGAATGAATGATGGAGGAATTTTATGGCGTATTACTATAGCGAGCCGTCTCGCACGTTTAACGAATATTTGCTGATCCCGGGTTACTCCTCGGCGGAGTGCGTTCCGGCGAATACCTCGCTGAAAACGCCGGTGGCTAAGTTTCGGCGGGGGGAGGAATCGCCGCTTTCCATGAACATCCCGCTGGTGTCGGCCATCATGCAGGCCGTGTCGGACGACACGATGGCGATCGCCCTGGCGAAGGAGGGGGGCATCTCGTTCGTCTACGCCTCGCAGAGCCCCGAGCGCCAGGCGGCCATGATCCGAAGGGTGAAGGACCATAAGGCGGGGTTCGTCACCAGCGACTCGAATATCCGGCCCGATCAGACGCTGCGGGACGTTCTGGCGCTCAAGGAGAAGACGGGGCACTCGACGGTGGCGGTGACCGACGACGGCGCGCACGACGGCAGGCTGATCGGCATCGTGACGGGCCGCGACTACCGCGTCACCCGGCTGGACGCCGCCACTCCCGTCCACGCCTTCATGACTCCCATCGAAAAGATCGTTTACGCCCCCGAGGGAACCAGTCTGAGGGAGGCCAACAACATCATCTGGGATCACAAACTGAACACCCTGCCCATTCTGAGCCCCGAAGGCCGTCTCGTCGCGTTCGTCTTCCGAAAGGACTACACCTCCAACAAGGAAAACCTGCTGGAGCTTACCGACGCCCGCAAGCGCTACGTCGTCGGGGCGGGCATCAACACGCGGGACTACCGGGAGCGCGTTCCCGCGCTCGTCGACGCGGGCGTGGACGTGCTGTGCATCGACTCCTCGGAGGGCTTCAGCGAGTGGCAGCGGCGGACCCTCCGATACATCCGCGACGCCTATGGCGACGCCGTAAAGGTGGGGGCGGGCAACATCGTCGATCGGGACGGGTTTCGCTTTCTGGTCGAGGCCGGCGCCGACTTCGTGAAGGTCGGCATAGGCGGGGGGTCCATCTGCATTACGCGGGAAACGAAAGGAATAGGCCGCGGTCAGGCCACGGCCGTCATCGAGGTGGCCCGGGCACGGGACGAGTACTTCGAGGAGACGGGAGTCTACGTCCCCATCTGTTCCGACGGAGGCATCGTCCACGACCATCATATCAGCCTCGCGCTCGCCATGGGAAGCGATTTCTGTATGCTGGGCCGCTACTTCGCCCGTTTCGACGAGAGCCCCACCCACAGGCTGATCGTGGGCGGCGCATATATGAAGGAATACTGGGGAGAGGGATCGATGAGGGCCCGAAACTGGCAGCGATACGACATGGGCGGCGCTGAAAACCTTTCCTTCGAAGAAGGCGTCGATTCCTACGTTCCCTACGCCGGCAAGCTGCACGACAACCTGAGCGTCTCGCTGGACAAGGTTCGTTCCACCATGTGCAACTGCGGCGCTCTGAGCCTGTCGGAGTTTCAGAAGAAAGCCCGGCTTACCCTTGTCTCCTCCTCCAGCCTCGTCGAGGGAGGGCCGCACGACGTGTACCTGAAGGACAACGCAGGAACCCCCGTAACCCTGCAAAGCAGATGAAATAAAAGAAAAAAAGAAAAAAAGAAAAA
>JAISSA010000246.1 GCA_031273365.1 Synergistaceae bacterium | reverse complement strand
TGTAAATTACACCAGCATAAGGCTTGTCTGCCTTGAAATTTTCACCCGCCGGGTGAAAGATAAAAGGTCGTTTCCCTTTGGCGCGCAGGCACCTGATGAATTTATCCTGCGGATTTGGGACGGGCGTGTGAGTTGAAACAGAACCACCCCGCCGGAATTCGCACGAGAAAAGAGTTCACGCCCTCACGGGCGTGTGAGTTGAAACCTAGCGATCTGTTGCCTGTCTCCGTTTTTCTTTGTTCACGCCCTCACGGGCGTGTGAGTTGAAACCTTCGTTAAGAAAAAAGCAGTCGCGATATCGATCGGGTTCACGCCCTCACGGGCGTGTGAGTTGAAACACCGCAGGGCAAGCATCGCTTTAAACAATGCGCCGTTCACGCCCTCACGGGCGTGTGAGTTGAAACAGCGCAATTTATTGATATCTTCATGCGAACGCAGGGTTCACGCCCTCACGGGCGTGTGAGTTGAAACGCATATACTCCTATGAGTATACACATAAACACCTAGTTCACGCCCTCACGGGCGTGTGAGTTGAAACTGCGTCGATAATTGCTACTGCGTGGGGTGCCATGTTCACGCCCTCACGGGCGTGTGAGTTGAAACCGGGGGGTAGGCGTTTTGCGGGAAATTTCGGCGGTTCACGCCCTCACGGGCGTGTGAGTTGAAACGATCCAATTTTCCCGAACGGGATGGGCGGCAGGGTTCACGCCCTCGCGGGCGTGTGAGTTGAAACGCCTCGTCCGTGCTCACCGGTTCTGTCTCCGGGCGTTCACGCCCTCTCGGGCGTATGAGTTGAAAGAAAGAAAGAAAGAAGGAAAGCAAGCAAGAAAGCAAGTGCAGGTCGAGGCGTAAAACTTCGAGTGCCTGTTTTGGGGTTCAGGGGCTTTAGCGTCCGAGCTGGCGAACGACGTCCAGGACGCTGCCATCCCGCCATTCGACGACGGCGACGACGCGGTCCTGTTGTTCCAGAGGATCCATTGTCCCCGACAGCTCGGACGCCTTGTCGATCAGTTCGTCCATGGAAACGAGCGGCAGATCGCGGACTCCCTTCACCTGCTCCAGCAAATCCGGGCATCGGGGGTTGATCGTTACGCCATACTCGGTGACGAGCACGTCCACGACTTCCCCGGGCGTTGTTACGCAATGGACGCTTTCGACCAGGCAGGGAATGCGCCCGCGGAGCAGGGGCTGGGCGATGATCGTCAGTCCGGCGCCCGCGGCAGTGTCCTGATGGCCGCCGATGCCGTGCAGGAGGCTTCCATCGGCCTCAGTATTGACGTTGACGTTGAAATTTCTGTCGATTTCCGTCGCGCCCAAAACGACGACGTCCAGCATGTTGACCGCTGCGCCGGCGTTCCACGGATTCGCGTACCAGTCCGCCGAAATTTCCACGTGGGCGGGGCTTCCTGAAAGCGACTCGATGGCCGCCGCATCAAAGGACTGCACGTCGAGCAGCCGCCTCAGCAGCCCTTCTTTCAGCAGTTCCACAAAATACCCCGTGATACCGCCCAGACCGAAATCTCCCTGAATTCCCCGCCGCAGCATCGCCTCTTTCATGAACGACGTCACAGCCAGCGGGATTCCTCCGGCACCCGTCTGGAAGGACAGACCGTTCCTGAAGCAGGGCGACGTCTCGATCACGCGGGCTGCGTAGCGGGCGATCAGGAGGCGCAGAGGGTCCCTCGTGACCGCGGTGCTCCCGGACACGATGCCCTTCGGGTCCCCGATATCGGGAAGTTCCACAACAAAATCCGTGTAGATCTGCGGGATGGAGGCGGGCGCGACAAGATGGGGCCGGAGGTTGTCCGTCAGGGCGACGACGCAGTCCGCGAACAGAGCGTCCGTGTGGGCGTACCCCAGCGACCCGCAGGCCGACCTGCCGAAACATCCCGACAGATTTCCGTACCGGTCCGCCGTCGGAGCGGCTATAAACGCCACATCGATCGGCGCTTCTCCGGAAATTATCGCACGGGAACGGCCGCCGTGGCTTCTGAGGACGACGGGAACCTCCATCTCCCCCGCCGAAATCATGCGACCGAGCGCCCCGTTTATGGAACCCATGATCCTGCGGACGACGCCCCTGCGAATGTGCTCGACGAGGGGCTCGTGCACCTCGAACAGAGCCGTCGGAAAGAGCGTCAGGCCCTCGATTCCCATCCGGGCACACGCGTCCAGCACAGCGTTGACGACATGATCTCCATTGCGCAGGTGGTGATGAAACGATATCGTCATCCCGCTCCGCAACCCGGAGGCCGACAGCGCGTCTTCGATGCCGGCGAGGAGCTTGCCCCGCCCACTCTGTCGGAGCCTTCGCCCTCTGCCGTACCCTTCCGGCTTGCGCGTTGCGACGCCCCTGTAAGGGACGGTCGCCCCATAGCCATCGATATGGAGGGGAATTTTGCGCCCCGGCGAAGAAGTGGAGCAGGACGCGGGCGATACGGAGCAGGGGCTGTCGTTTGCGCTCATGGTCTCGCCTCATCGCCTGCGGCCAGGTTCAACAGGTATCGGGCGCGCTTTATGACGGCCGCGTCGACCATGCGGCCATCCACGGCCACCGCGCCCTGCCCCCTGCGGACCGCTTCTTCCTCGGCCTGAATGACGCGCAGGGATTTGTGAATCTCGCTTTCCGAGGGCGTGTACACCTCGTGTATGACCGAAATCTGGCCGGGATGCAGCACGCTCTTCCCGTCGAACCCCAACTGCCGGATGTAAGCGGTCTGTTTTCTCAACCCCTCGAGGTCATGCACCAGAGGGTAGGCCGCGTCCAGAACGTCGACGCCGGCTGCGCGCCCCGCGACGAGGATCATGCGTCGAATCCAGTCCAGCTCGACCTCATCCGGGGACCTGCTCGTGCGAAGGTCCGCCGCAAGGTCCTCGCCGCCGGGCGTCAGTCCCGTAACCCGCGGCGAGGTCGCGATGTCGTAAGCCCTCCAGACCGCCGCGGCGCTCTCCAGAAGACAGAAAACGCGAAAGCGGCCCTGTTCGAAGCCATATTTCGCTTCCGTCTCCGAAAGAGCCTCGTCCAGGAGGGAAAGCATCGCGGGCGACTCGGCTTTCGGCAGACGGATTCCGTCGACGCGGAGGTTTACGGCGGCAGCGGCGGCGACCGCCTCCAGATCGTCGCGCCAGAACTCCGTGTCCATTCCATTGATGCGCACCGTGAGCTCGCAATGCCCAAAATTCTGGTGCGATACTATTTCCCGCACCAGAATCCTCGCCGCGTCCTTCTGGTTCATCGGTACGGAGTCCTCGAGGTCGAAAATGAGGCCATCGGGACGGAACAGGTATCCCCGCTGCAACATATTCGGGTTGTTTCCGGGGAGGTACATCATCGTTCGGCGCATATCAGGCCTCCTGTAAACGTTCAGGGCAAAGCCGGGCGCACGGGACGGGGTCCTTTCCGTAGCGGACGAACGCGGCTTCGAGGCGCGCCGACAAGACGACATCCCGCGCCCCGTTGTCCTGTACGTGAACGTCGACGTCCGTCAGGCCGAATCTTTCGAGCATCCCCATCACAGTGTCGGTTATGGCGGCGCGAAATCGTTCGCCGCCCGAGATCGTCAGGGAAACACCGCTGCCGCGGGGCCTCTCCTCGACGACGATCACGCAGTCCATGGACTCCGGCGTCCCTGCCATGACTTTTTTCATTATTTCAACCCGGAGGGTTGCGACCCGGAGGATCGCGCGATGCGGCGTCGGGCAACCGCGTACAGCAGACCCAGAATGAAGAGCCCGGAGAGGTCGCTTTTCCAGCCGGGAACGATCATGCCAAGGGCAGCACCAAAAGCGAGCACTCTTTCCGGGAGGGACATGGCGTCGAGCAGGTACCCCTCGATGGCCGTGGAAAGGATGAAAACACCCACCAGAGCCGTAATCAGCGACTGAATGAAGGTAAACCAGTTTTGAACGTTAGGCAGCAGGAGCTCCGGCGAGTAGATGAAGACGAAGGGCACGATAAAGCCGGACAGCGCCATTTTCAGCGCCACAAAGGCGGTTTTGTTGGGGCTCGCCCCCGCTATCCCGGCCGCGGTGTAGGCCCCGACGCAGACCGGAGGCGTTACGGAAGAAAGCACGGCAAAGAAAAAGACGAAAAGATGCACGTCCAGCGCCTTACATCCGATCAGGATGAGGGCGGGAGCCGCCACGGCGCTGGCCATGACGTAGCTGGCCGTCGTCGGCATCCCCATCCCCAGAAGAAGGGCAATGCCCATCGTCATGACGAGCGTCGGCATCAGCCTGCCCGCGGTGTAGCTCAGAATCGTGTCGCCGATGCGGAGCGCGATGCCGGTCGCTCCCATCATGCCGATGACGACGCCGACGAGGGTACAGGCCACGGCGACGGAAAGCGCCGATTTCGAGCCGTCCTCCAGCGTGGCGATCAGCGTCTTCAGGTTCAGTCGGTCCTCCCTGCGTATGAAACTCAGCACGACGCACGTCCCGATGCCCCAGCACGCGGAGTAAAGAGGGTTGTATCCCCGGACCAGAAAATAGATGATGACGAAAAGGGGCAGGGACTTGTAGCCATTTTGCAGGAGAACGCCGGAGACCGTGGGCAGGGTGCTCTTATCCAGCCCTCTTAGGTTCAGTTTCGAGGCCTCCAGGCTCAGACAGCACCATATCCCCCAGAAATACAGCAACGCCGGGACCAGGGAGGCTGAAACCACCCGAATATAGGGGACGCCGATGGAGTCCGCGAGGATGAAGGCCGCCGAGCCCAACACGGGCGGCATAATCTGCCCCCCGGTGGAGGCTGCAGCCTCCACCGCTCCGGCGTAGTACGCGGGATACCCGATTTTTTTCATGAGCGGAATCGTAAACGCTCCTGTGGTGGCGACGTTTGCGGACGTGCTGCCGCTGATGGTCCCCATCAGCGCGCTCGAGACGACGGCGATTTTTGCGGGGCCGCCTTTTTTATGCCCGGTCAGGGCCATGGCGAAATCGTTGAAAAACATGGAGGTCCCCGTCGAGCTCAGAAACGCGCCAAAGAGGATGAAAAGGAAGATATAAGTGGCCGAAACCCCGGCTACGAGACCGAATAGCCCGTCCGTCGTCAGGTACAGCTCCTCGATGATGCGCGGGATGGACAGCCCGAAATGCCTGAACAGGGGCGGCATGGAACGCCCGTAGTAGGCGAAGAGCAGAAAAAACGAACAGAAAAGAGGCAGGGGATATCCCAAAACCCTGCGTGCGGCCTCGAAGACGAGGACGAGCATCGTCGTCCCCAAATACAGTTCCCAGCTCGTGTGCATACCTGCGCGCTGCGCGATTTCCTTATACATCAGGAATATGTAAAAAGAACAGGCCGCGGCGGCCATCGCGCAGAGCCAGTCGATCAGGGTCGGCCTGTCTATGCGGGAGCGGTTCGTCGCGGGGTAAAGCAAAAAAATGAGGAAAAGGACGAAGGTGATGTGAAAGCTCCGCTGCTGCATCGCAGGCAGAAGACCGAACGCCGAAGTGTACAGGTGAAAAAGGGACAAAAAGACGGTGACACACGTGATAAAAATTCCGAGTTTCCCACCCGGATTTCTTCGCCTGCCGCGTTTTTCCGGGACGGAGGCCTCGGATCTGCGGGCTTTCGGCGCGTCGCTGGCCGATACGTCTGCATCAGGGGACATGTCGATCCTCCTTAAGGTTTTAGAAATGCTGAAAGCCGGGACACCGCCACTTTCAGCGACCATGTGCACTCCGCGAGTCACAGATGGAACCGTTCAATTTCAGGTTCAACCTCAGGGGAAAAACAGCCCAGGGGGAAGCGCAGAACCCCTGAGTTTGAACGCTTACGATAATTGCTGCCTATTTCTCGATCAATCCCCGCTCGACGTAATACTTTTTCGCGCCTTCATGCAGCGGCACCGCCATACCGGCGAGGGCCATTTCGAGGTTGAAACCGGCGAAATAGTTCAGTCGCGCGGCCAGAGCCGCGTTGTTTTCGTGAAGCATCTTCGTAATTTTATAGATGACGTCCTCCGGCATGTCCTCGTAGGTCAGGAGCGAGCCCACGGCGGCGATGATCGGAATGTCTCCGTCGTAACTCTCGTAAATGCCGCCGGGGATGACGGACGCGGCGTAGTGGGGGAACTTCGCGACCAATTCTTTAATCTTGTCCGCCTCCACCCCGATCAGGCCGACTTTGCCCGACCGGACCATCTCCGAAACCTGGGCGTTGGGGGCGTTCGTCGTCCAGATGTGGGCCTGACTGTCGCCCATTTTCAGGGCTTCCTCGACTTCGCTGCGCCCGAAGCGTTCGATCTGGACGTCGGCGTCGCTTATTCCATAAACGGACAGAATCTCACGCGCGTTGATCTCGATCCCGGCGCCCACGGAGCCATAGTCGACGCGTTTACCTTTGAAATCGGCGATGCTCCGAATTCCCGCGTCCCTGTTGACCAGAATATGGGCGGGCATGAAGTAAATGGCCGTCACGTAACGGAGGGTTTTAACGGGCTCTTTGAAGGATCCCGTTCCGGTCCACGCCTCGTTGACCGTGGAGGACTGCACCATACCCAGTTCGATGTCTTTCGTGCCGAGGTTGAGACAATTTTTGACGGAGCCGCCCGTAATCGCCGTGAAATTGATTTCTTTCAGCATCTGCGTTCCCAATTGAGCTATCGTATTGCCTATCAGGTAAAATCCGCCACCCACCGTGCTGGTCCCGATTCGCACAAACGTCTCGTCCGCCGCCATGCCCGGCGCCGCCGTCAGCGCCAACAACAACACCGCCATTCTCAGAATACGCTTCATTACCCACTCGCCTCCTTAAGGATTTTGTGTTTAAGGACAGGGGGACGTGTTCCCACGCCCGTTCGCCACCGGGGCCCGGAATCCGCCCATAAAAAATTTTTATTCGATGAACTCAGGGAGGTACTCCTTTTCGAGCTCCCTGAACTTCGGCACGCCAACGACGTCTCTGAACTCGGCGAAGCTGGCAACCAGGTCGCTGCGGCCGGGCGCAAGCCGGCCTCCCCGGATGGCCTCGAGATAATTTTTCACCCCGCGCATGGCGGCGAAAGTCGTGCCGGTCGGGACGCTGACGCGCGCCACTCCCATGGCGGCAAGTTCTTCGATGGGGATCAGGGGCGTTTTTCCTCCCTCCACCATGTCGAAAAGATTGATGCTGATCAGACAGTCGATTTCCCTGGCCGCGCGCTCGATCTCCTCCCGGCTCCGGGGCGCCTCTACGAAAATCATGTCGGCGCCGGCGCCGGCGTAGGCGTTGGCGCGCCGGATCGCCTCGTCGATTCCCGCGACTCCGATGGCGTCGGTACGGGCGTTGATGACGAAGTCCGCGTCCAGAGATTCGCTCACCTTTTTGCAGGCCCTGATCTTGAGGACCATCTCCTCCATGGAGACGATCGTTTTTCCCTCGATGTGTCCGCAGCGTTTTGGAAAAACCTGGTCCTCGATGTTCATCCCGGCAGCTCCCGCCCTGATGATCTGTTCCGTGACGCGCATGGCGTTGATGGCGTTGCCGAACCCCGTATCCGCGTCCGCCATGACCGGGATGTCAACGGACTGGATGACGTTAGTGGTGACGTGCAGCATCTCGGTGTACGTCAAAAACGCCATGTCCGGCAGGCCCAGCAACGTGGCCGCCAGGCCGAACCCGCTGACCTGGATGATCTCGAACCCGGCCTGTTCTATCAGTCGGGCGGAGAGGACGTCGTGGCACCCGATCGCCGGCGTCGCCTTTTTTTTGTTCAGAATTGCACGGAGCTGAGTCGTTTTCTTCATGATCGCAAGGCCTCCAGAGAATGATTGTGTCTGAACCCGTTCCATATTATGGAAGTTATTTCTACAAGATGGTATATTATAGTCTGAAAAAATTTATTTGGTCAAGTAATTTATTGATCCAGAGAGAAAGCAAAAAAAAGATTGCCGGAAGGTGGAGTGGAAATGCAGAAAGAGGGCGGGACATCCTCGTTGCGGAAGGCTATTGGCGTGTTGAAGTGTTTTTCCGAGGACCGCAGGGAGCTTTCGATGACCGAAATGGCTCAGATGCTGCGGCTGCCTCTGGGAACGGCGTCGAGAATCCTGAACGCCCTGGCCGAAGAAAATCTTCTGGTGCGCGATGAACGCACCAGGCTGTATCAATTGGGGGTCGAGTGCCTGAGGATGGGAAAAATCGCTAAGCTGTCCGGTTCTTTGCGCACGTGCGCGCTTCCTTTTATGAAAAATTTGCGGAACCGCTTCAATGAGACGGTCAATATGTACGTCAGGGAGGGGCATATGCGCGTGTGCTACGCGCAGTGTGAAACGGCGTCCCCGCTCAAACGGTCCATTCCCCTGGGGGCAAGGTTTCCGCTTGGGGCGGGAGCCGCGGGGCGCTGTCTGCTCGCCTGGGCGCCGAAAGAGTTCGTCCTCGAGGTCATCGCGGAACTTCGCCCTTTCACTGAAAACACCGTCATGGACAAAGAAAAGATTTGGGCCCTGCTGGAACGAACGAAACGGGAGCGTTATTCTCTCAGTTTCGCGGAGCGGGAAAAAGGCGTCGCCGCCGTCGCCGTACCGCTTTTCGACGCTCAGGATTCCGTATGCGCCAGCCTCAGCATCGCGGGGCCGGACATCCGCTTCATGAAGGAAACCGTCGAGGAGATGATCGTCGCTCTGAAGGAAACCTCCGTGAAGCTCTCGGCGATCCTGAGCGGAGGCAGGGGGCAAAAAATGGGGTATGAGGCGGACACGCCTGCGAAATCGGCTTTTGAGGCTGAGAAAATTAAAACTGCTGGGAAAATGTGATAAACTGTTCTCACTCTAAAACAATCAGGTTTTTGAAAATTTTGTGCCTTTGTACCCCCAGTTCTCTTATCAAAAGCGGATAACCCCTCCGGGGGGCGTCCGGGTTGACCATATATGCGGGGAGGCATCGTTGTGCGTGACAAAACGGAAACGTTTCTGGCGTTAAAGGCCGGAATACTCGCCGGAGGCGGAGAGAAAAAGGTTGGAAAACAGCATTCTCTCGGGAAGATGACGGCACGGGAGCGTATTGCGACGCTCTTCGACGCGTCGAGTTTCGTGGAAACCGACATGTTTGTGAAACACCGGTGTACTTACTTCGGCATGGACAGGACGGAAATTCCCGGGGAGGGGGTCGTCACGGGTTACGGCGCCATCGACGGCCGGCTGGCTTACGTTTTCGCTCAGGATTTCACGGTTCTCGGAGGGACGCTGGGCGAGATGCACGCCAGCAAGGTCTGCAAAATTCTGGAGCTGGCGCTCAAGACCGGCGCTCCGGTCATAGGGATCAACGACTCGGGAGGCGCCCGCATTCAGGAGGCCGTCGACGCCATGCGGGGATACGGCGACATCTTTTACCGCAACACGATCGCCTCGGGCGTGATTCCGCAGATTTCGGTCATCATGGGGCCCTGCGCGGGCGGGGCGACCTACTCTCCGGCCCTGACGGATTTCATTTTCATGGTGGACAAAACTTCGCACATGTTCATCACGGGACCTCAGGTGATCCGGGCCGTGACCGGCGAGGACGTCGCGGTCGACGCGCTGGGCGGCCCGATGACCCACAACAGCGTTTCGGGAGTGGCGCACTTCGTCTACCCCGACGAGGCGACGTGTCTGGCGGGCGTGCGCAAGCTGATCGGCTTTCTTCCGGCCAGCAACAGAGAACTCCCTCCCTTCGTCGAACCCTCGGATGCCGCCGACCGCCTCTGCACTGACCTCGAAACCCTCCTTCCGGACTCGTCCAACCGAACATACGATATGAAAAAAATTCTCGCCTCGGTGGCGGACCATCACGATTTCTTCGAGGTTCAGCCCTGGTACGCGCAGAACATCATCACCGGATTCGCCCGCGTGGGGGGAAGAACGGCGGGCATCATCGCCAATCAGCCGCAGGTCATGGCGGGGTGCATCGACATCAACGCCTCCGACAAGGCCGCTCGCTTCATATCGATCTGCGACAGCTACAACGTCCCGCTGCTGAGCTTCGTGGACGTGCCGGGCTTCATGCCGGGAACCGCGCAGGAGTACGGCGGCATCATCCGCCACGGGGCAAAACTGCTCTACGCGTACTCCGAGGCCTCCGTGCCCAAGGTGACCGTCATCGTGCGCAAGGCGTACGGCGGCGCCTACATCGCGATGTGCTCGCGGCATCTGGGCGCCGACATGGTGCTGGCCTGGCCGACCGCGGAAATTGCGGTCATGGGGGCCGAGGGAGCGGCCAACATTATCTTCAGGCATGAAATCGAATCGGCAAAAAACCCCGAAGAAACGAGACAAAACAAAATCGACGAGTACGTCGCGGAGTTTTCCAACCCCTGGCAGGCCGCCGGACGCGGCTATGTCGACGACGTCATAGAGCCCGCCGAAACTCGAAAGCGCGTTGCGTCGGCGCTCCGTATGCTCGAGTCCAAGCGTGAGAGCCGCCCCGCCAAAAAGCACGGCAATTTCCCGGTATGACGGGGCCCTGAAGAAATATTCGGAGAAGCACCGCCTGTCGATTCGACAGGATTTTTATCGATTTCCAATATCATGCAAAGGAAGAGGGATGAGGTTATGGCGTACAGGGACATTATTTATGAGGTGAAGGATCGCATCGCGTTCATTACGATCAACCGGCCGAAGGCGCTCAACGCTCTGCTCATGAACACGAAGGAGGAACTGGGCAGCGCCATCGACGCGGTGGCGGCGGACGACGAGGTGCTGGGCGTCATCATTACCGGCAGTGGACGGGCATTTACCGCGGGCACCGACATCTCGGAAATCCCCTCCGACGAGAAGAGCGTCAGGGCCATGTCGAAAATGGCCCACAACCTGTTCAACAAGTTCGATGAGCTGGGAAAACCGATCATCGCGGCGGTGAACGGCCACGCTCTGGGCGGTGGAACGGAACTGGCGCTCGCGTGCGACATCATCATCGCCAGCTCCAAAGCGACCTTCGGCGTGCCGGAGATCGATCTTGGCGTAAATCCCTGCTATGGCGGGACGCAGCGCCTGCCGAGGCTTGTCGGGCCCATGGTCGCCAAAGAGCTGCTTTTCACCGGCAGGACCCTCAACGCCCGGGAGGCGAAGGAGCTGGGGATCGTCAACAGAATTGTGGAGCACGCCGATCTGCTTCCGGAGGCCGAAAAACTGATGAAGGAGATCATCAGCAAGGCTCCCCTGGCGGTGAAGTACGACAAATATCTGGTCAACAGGGGCCTGAATATGACGCTCGCGAACGCGCTCGACTACGAGGAGGAGGTCTCCGGTGTGGTGTTTGTGACGGAGGACGCGAAAGAGGGCCTCAAGGCGTTCCTTGAAAAGAGAAAACCGGTCTTCACGGGAAAATA
>JAISSA010000245.1 GCA_031273365.1 Synergistaceae bacterium | reverse complement strand
CGTGGAACTCCAGAACGTCAGCGAGGGAAAAGAATTCGGGCATCTAATCAGCCAGTTTTTTGAAGGTTTTCTCGTATTTTCTATTGACCCTGGCGCGAATCCTGGTCAATTTTTCTCCTCGTTCCGTCGCCTGAGTTGACGACCCATGAACCGGGGAAAGAATAAGGGACTTGCCGTCGGTCGAGATGGAGATCGGCGTTTCAGGCTCAATGCCCAGAAGCTCGAGAATCGGTTTATCCAGGATCAACGCCAGGCTATTTCCGTGTTTTGTAAGGGTTTTGATCATCGGGATCCACCTTTTTTACAAAGTAAGTACAAAATATCATGAAATGTATTTGAAATCAATAAAAAAGGTTTTGCGTCAGCCAGAATAGAGAGAAAGTTGTTATGGCGCCAATGACGCAGAAAGGTATCCGTTCAAGCCCTGTGCATACCCTTTGACGCGCAGGCGCCTGATAAGTTTATCCCGTGGATTTGGGACCCCAATGCGAGGTGAAGCGTGAAATTTTTAGACTGTCAGAGGTATAATAGTTACGCACGTTTACAAATGAGGGGAGGACACAAGTGTGATGTTGTGGAATAAATCGCTTGAAACGGGAATAGCGCTTATCGATACGCAGCACAAAGAACTTTTTCGGCAGATAGACGACCTGCTGGACGCGGGAAAGGGCAACCGTTTTGGCGAAACGCTGAACTTTCTGGAGAAGTATATCGTCAAACATTTTACCGACGAGCAGAAGATGCACGTGACCTCGAAATACCCCAAAGCGGCAAAGCACAAAGAGTACCACGACAATTACGTGACTGTCTTCTCGAAACTGAAGGAAAAGTACGCCAAAGAAGGCCCCACGCTGGAGAACAGAATCGCCATCAATAAAACCGTCGTCGGCTGGCTGAAGTCTCATATCCTCGTCCACGACAGGGAGTTTGCCGAGTATTATAAATCGCTGTGAAACGACGGAAACGGTAAGCGTTCAGGAAGCTGAGCGAGCTCCGCCCCCTGAACGCTTATGCGCTGTTTTATAAAAGAAACTCATCAAAGTTGTCCCGGTGAATGACCGAGAAGACGCTTCCGGGATAAGCTTCCACAAAAGAACGAGGTTGCCGGGGAGCAGCGGATGGGTTCCATTTGAACTCCCAGGCGGAAATCTGTCCGTTTTCTTCCTCGATATAGTCGATCTCCTGCTGCTGTTGAGTACGCCAAAACCATGAATTAGCCCATATCCCGGCATACTGGAGTTTTTTCCTCCGCTCGCTGACCAGATAGTTTTCCCACAGTGCCCCCGCGTCACTGCGAATTTCCATCGGACGAAAATCCGCGATGACCGCGTTTCGAATGCCGTTGTCGATAAAGTAAATTTTACGACTGGCCTTTAATTCGTTACGCAGATTACGGCTGAACGAACCCAGGCGAAACAGAACATATGCCTGTTCCAGCAGGAGGATGTACTTCTCCACAGTTTTATAATCCAGCCCGCATATCTGACCGAGCTCCGGGTAAGAGACCTGGGAGCCAACCTGAAACGCCAGGGCCTGCATCAGCTTCACCAGCTTATCGGACTTTTTGATGTGATCCCACATCAGCACGTCCTTATAAAGATAACTGTCGGAAAGTTGCCGGAGGACCTCTTTTTCCTCCCCGGCATGGTTGACCACGTCGGGATAAGACCCGTGGACGAGCCGATGGCGCAGAAGCCGTTTCTCCTCGATCAGCCCGTGATGTGCGGCCAGTTCCCCGAAAGACAGAGGGTACAGCACGTATTCCAGTTTTCGTCCGGTCAGGGGCTCATTGACCTGATTTGCGAGGTCAAAAGAAGAACTTCCGGTGGCAATCAACTGAACGTCCGGGCATTGATCCGTTATGAGCTTCAACTTCAGCCCGACGTCCCTGATCCGTTGGGCTTCATCCAGGACAAGCGTCGAATTTTTCCCGAGAATCGCCTTCAGGCGGGCAGCGGATACGTTTTCGAAAAGAGCCTGCACGTCGATTTCATCCCCATTGAGCCAGAGCACGTCATTTCTGTGGGCTGCGACGGAGCGTACCAGCGTGGTTTTGCCGACCTGCCGCGCGCCCATCAGGACAAGAGCCTTTCCTCTGCCCAGCTTCGATTCCAGAGTGTCCTGCAAAAAACGTCGTATCATCAATGTTCCTCGCGAATGTTAAGAAAACAGGATTTTGTTACTATTATATTATAATAAAACAGGATTTGAATCCTTATAAAAGATCTCCCCCAAATTTAAAGAAAAATTAACGGGGTCAGGGGACAAGTCCCCTGCGGGGTATGGGGCGGAGCCCCATGGTTTTTTCGCTTTAAGTCGTGCTCCGCCCCCTGAGCATTACGTCTTTGGTTCCTGTTTTTCCAGAATGACCCTGTAACCTCCGTCCCGTTCCTCCGCGGCGGCCTTCCAGCCTTTGTTTTCCGCGACGCGGACGACGTTGTTGCGGGATGTCGCGGTGTCGACGAGGACCTCTACTCTGCCGGAGGGGGTTTTCTTCAGGATTTTTCCGGTCTCCATGACGGGCTGCGGGCAGGAAAGCCCCGACGCGTTGACGATTATCGTATCGCTCATGTTCGATTCTCCCTTGATTGAATAAAAGGCCTGAAGCTGGAACAGCCGAAGAACATCACGCCTGTTTCGTTCGGCAGCCGAGCCCGATCAGCGCGCAGACGACGAGCCCGCCGATGGTGACGGGAATGCCCCATGGGCCCACGCCGGCCCCGCTGGACGCCGCGCTGAAGTTGTGGGCGAGAGCCGCGCCGACCAGCATGCCGACGACGAAGGTTCCCGCGTCTCCATCGCCCTCGCCCGCCATGATTAGCTGACGTCCGGGGCATCCGCCCGCGAGCGTGAAGGCCAGGCCCGACAGAACCATGCCAAGGAAGTTCCAGAGCTCCTGAGTGTGGGCGACCGGCTGTTTTTCAAAACCCGGATGGAACTGTCCCAGGACGAAGTTGACCGCGAAGGCCACGACGACGAAGGAGACGAGACCTCCGAACAGATGAGCGTCCCCCATCATGAAGAGGTCACGCAGCGCGCCCACGGTGCAGAAACGGCTGCGCTGCGCCAGCCATCCCACGATCAGCCCCGCCGCCAGCGAAATCAGGATGGGAGCGTGCTGCGAGCCCGGTCCCTCTTTGGAGAAGAATATGGGGCCCGTTCCCCCGGGGCCGAAAAGGGGTTTCAGGAAGACGAACGCCAGCAGGACGAGGGCAAGGAAGGGCATGACCAGCCCCGCCGCCTTCGGGTTGCGCTCCGACGCTCCAAGGCTGAAGCCGTTCCACAGAAAAGCGATGCCGACCAGCGCGCCGACCGCCAGACCGGCGATGCCGTAAAGCGCGTTCCAGTCTCCGCCCGCCAGGCGCAGGTACGCTCTCCAGGGGCATCCCAGAAAGACGAGCGCGCCGAACATGGCGCAAATTCCCAGAAAAAATCGAACGATCGGCGACGATCCGCTGCGGGGCGCGTATTCACGAAACGCCAGCGCGGAGACAAACGACCCGAGGATAAAGCCCGGGATCTCCGGACGGACATACTGCACGACGCCCGCCCTGTGAAGCCCGAGGGCCCCCGCGACGTCGCGCGTGAAACAGGCCACGCAAAAACCCATGTTGCCGGGGTTGCCCCAATAAACGAGCAAAGCCGCAACAGCGCCCAACACCCCGCCGGCCAGCAACGGCCCCTGGCGGGAGGTAAGAATTCTGTCCATTGACACTGCCTCCATTCAAAATGCGTTAGATTTGTGACAAAACGTTTGAATAACGACAAAACAACCTCGACGGGCGGCGGGGGACATGGAAGAATAAATACGGGATAAAATAAAGCGACGAAAGAACGAAAAGCGCCGCTTCGAAATTTTACGCCTAAAAATCCAATGTCCACAACTTAAAAAAATAAACGGGGTCAGGGGGCTGAGTCCCCTGCGGGGTGTGGGGCGGAGCCCCATGGTTTTGGCCTAAGTTGTGGACACTCCCCCGGCCGATCCGTCAATGCAGACCCGTGCATTCGACGACGCACGTCACGTGACTCCCGGGAACATGGCCATCCCTCCTTTTTGCAGCGGGTTCGGAGAGTACGGGGGTCTGATATCCTGAAAAAGCGGCATCAGCTTTTCCCGTCAGTTTCCTCGAACAGGTAGCCGGTCACGGTCAGCAGCGCGGACTCGCCCTCCGAAATGCGGCTGTCCCTGTCCGCGCGCAGGATACGCGCCGGAGTGCAGGTCCCATCCCTGAAGAAGTAGATGATCGGGGGATCGAGGAGCCAGCGATCGCCCTCCAGAGGGTAGCGGATCGTGAGCGGCGTCCATTCCAGCGTGTACCTCGTCGAATCGTAGCGATCGGGCACCTTCGAGAGGGCCTCGACGACGATGCTCCCCGTCTCCGCCCGATCGACGAGATCGAGCCGCATACGCACGCTGACGCCGTCGAGCGCGACGTCGGAGAGCTCCATGACGGTCCGCTGCAGCGCGCGCATGGGCGACTCGAAGGAGAAAAAACCCCTCGGCATGGCCATGACGGCCATCAGCGAGATGACGACCATCGTGATCACGATCTCGATCAGGGTGAACCCGCGTCGCCGGCGGCCCCGGCCCTTCGCACAAAACATTACAGCTGTCCGTGGTTGTCGATGTCCGCGTTTTTGCCCTCGCCGCCCTCTTCTCCGTCGGGCCCCGTCGATATGATGTCATAGGCCGCTTTTTCTCCGGGAGAACGGTAGATATAGGGGTTCCCCCAAGGGTCGTCGGGGATGCTCTTCATGTAGGGTTCGTTTGGATATCTTTTGGGAACCGGCGCGATCGTCGGTTTTTTCGCCAGGGCGTCGAGGCCCTGCTGCGTCGTCGGGTAGACGCTGTTATGCAGCCGGTACATGTCGAGCGCCGTCTCGAAGGCCGCGATCTGGGTCCTCGCGGTCGTGCGCCGGGCCTCCTCCAGCCGATCCAGGACCGCGACGGTGACGACCGTGGCCAGGATGCCCATGATCACCACAACCACCATGATTTCGATCAGCGTAAAGCCCTTTTTGCGTTTCTTCATATTTAAAGCGATACTTAAAATCGATCCCATACTGAGGGTCGACCACAAATTTTTGCGCGCTTCACCTGCGCCTTTTTGCATTATACGCATTATACAAAACCTCCGATCCTTTCTGCAATCCTCTTCCACAACCCCTTGTAATCCTCTCTGTTTCGCTGTTTCGCTATTTCACCATGCCGGACATGTTGAAAATCGGTAAAAGTATCGCAAGGACAATAAACCCTACCGCAAAACCCAGGATCAGTACCATGGCGGGTTCCATCAGCGTCGCGAGCCGCTCCATCTGAGTCTGGGCGATTTCCCAGTTGTTCTGCCCCACGTTGGAGAGGGACTCCACGAGGTCGCCACCCATCTCCCCCACCCGGACGATGTAGACGACCTCCTCGGGGAAACCCTGCTTTTCGAGCGCCCTGTCGAAGCGGTGTCCCGCTTTGACCAGATCGGCGATGTCCAGCCAGCGCTGCGAGCGGGTGTCCATGGAGGAGGCCATGCGCAGCGCCTGCACCAGGGGAATGCCCGACTTCAGGAGCGTGGACAGGTGAGACATGACCAGCGCCAGCGTCAGGCGTTCGCGGATGGCCCTCATGAAGGGCAGCGTGATTTTTTTGCCGCGTCGTCTCTGAATCAGCCAGAAGACGAGCATCGCGGTCAGGATGGGCAGGCCGAAGGTGTTGAGAAAGCGCGACAGGGCCAGCAGAATGCGGGTGGGCAGGGGCAGAATCTGCCCCACATCCTCGAACATGGCGGCGAGCTTCGGAACGACGTAGCTCAGGAGAAAGGCGACGACGCCCACGCCGACGACGATCATGACGACGGGATAGGTCATGGCGCTTTTGATTCTGCGCCTCAGGCTGTCCTCCATGCGGAACTGCCGGGCAATCTGCTCCAGAACGACGATCAGCGAGCCGCTTTGCTCGCCCGACTCCACGACGCGCCACAGGGTTTCCCGAAACGCGCCGCTGTCGGCCAGCGCGGCGTGAAATTTTTTCCCGCCCTCGACCGCGGTCAGCACCTCGCTGAACGCGGCGGTGATCCGCCTGTCCCGGCTCTGTTTGCCCAGAATTTTCAGGGCGTCGGCCAGGGGAAGCCCCGACCTCAGATAGGACGCGAGGGAGCGGCAGAACATGATATGGGTCTCCAGAGGCATGAGTCTGACCTTCTGACGCACGGCCTTTTCCTCGCTCTGCGAGACGTCGACGACGACGATGCCGCGTTCCGTCAGGCGCTCCACGGCCTGCATCGAGGAGGACGCCTCCACGGACCCCCTGGTCTGTTTTCCCCTGCCGTCGTACCCCGTATAGTTGAAATGAGGCAATGTTCGCTACTCCTCTCCGGCCACGCGGACCAGCTCATCGGGCGATGTTTTTCCGCTTTCCACGGCCTCGAGACCGATCTCCCAGAGGGTCCTGAAATCCTGAACCCGCGCGATCTCTCTGAGTTTCGAGGCCGGCGCCCCGGCGGCGATTGCCTCCTGAATTTCCTCGTTGATCACGAACTGCTCGTAAAGCCCCACGCGTCCATGGTATCCCGTCCCATGGCATTTGGGACAGCCCGCGGGCTCCCAGGCTTTTTTGACGCCCTGCCGCGCCATGACCGCCGGAACCGTCGTCTCCCGCCGGCAGTGCGCGCACAGACGGCGCGCGAGGCGCTGGGCGACGGTCCCGATGATGCAGCTCGCGGCCAGATAGGGTTCAATCCCCATGTCCACAAGGCGGATGACCGCCCCGATAGAGTCGTTGGTGTGCAGCGTCGAAAGGACCAGATGCCCCGTCAGAGACGCCTGCACGCCGATGTGGGCCGTCTCGAAGTCGCGCATCTCGCCGATCATGACGATGTCGGGGTCCTGCCGCAGAATGGACCGCAGGGCCGAGGCGAAGCTCACGCCCGCCTTCTCGTTCACCTGGATCTGCGCGACGCCGGGGAGGGCGTACTCCACGGGGTCCTCGACCGTGATGATGTTGACCTCCGGCCTCGCGAGGGCCTGGAGAATGGCGTAAAGGCTGGTCGTCTTTCCCGATCCCGTGGGCCCCGTAAAGAGGATCATGCCGTGCGGGCGGTAGATCAGGCCCTCCATGACCTCGCGCTCGTTCTTTTCCATCCCGAGGTCCTCCAGAGTCAGAAGCCCGTGCCCCTTGTCCAGCATACGCATGGCTATCCGTTCGCCGTACTGCGTCGGGATGAGCCCGACGCGAATGTCGACGGCGTGGTCGCCCAGCGTGATGCCGATGCGGCCGTCCTGCGGGGCCATGTGCTCGGCGATGTCCATCTTCGCCATGACCTTGATGCGGCTGGTCAGGGGGGCCTGATGGGTTCGCGGCAGGCGCAGACGATCCTGCAGCACCCCGTCGACGCGAAAGCGAATGAGCACCTCGTCTTCGTAGGGTTCCACGTGAATGTCCGTTGCCCGCTGCTTCAGGGCGTCGACAAAAAGACCGTTGACGAGACGAATGACGGGGACGTCGACGGAGTCGCTCAGCACGTCCTCGCGGCTCAGGTCGTCGATGTCCTCGATGCCCTCCATGTTTTTGGCCGCCTCGTCGGTCGCGACGCTTCGAATATCGTAAAGCATACGCAAAAGCTCCGAAATATCCCTGTCCGAATACAGCTCCAGATCGATGGACAGCCCCATCGCCACGCCCAGCATCTGCGCTTTGGGAAACGCGTCGAACGACGTCGCTCCGACGATCAGCACTCCATCCTCGACGCGCAGGGGCACGATTTTCGCGTTCCGCAGAACGTCAAGCCCCATCGACTCCGGGAGCAGAGCGGAGACTTCTCTGGCCTCGGGAAGCCTGCGCCCGGGAAGGGCTTCCGTCGTGCCGGGCGGAGACGCGGCGGGGGCCTGAATTGCGTTTTCTTCCACAGTGTTCATTCCTTAGTATTCATTCTTTACCGCGACTTTATGCTTTTCCGGTACAGTTCGGCGAAACGCCTGTCCACTTCCGTCTCGATGGGGCTCACCGCGGGGCGGTCCGATGAATCGGAGGAGGCCATGGCCATCTGGCCCGTCGCCCGACGCATCTCTTCGGTGTTCCGGATGATCTGGGGCGTCAGGAAGATGATGAAGTCGATTTTTTCCTTCTCCTTCGAGACCTTCTGAAAGAGGTTTCCGAGCAGCGGAATGTAGGAAAAGCCGGGCACGCGACGCCTCAGAGATTTTTCCGTCTCCTTGATGATGCCGCCGAGGATGATCGTCTCGCCGTCCTCGACGACGACCGAGGTCTTCACCTTGCGCTTTGCCGTCACGGGCGTCACGGAGGTGGAGGCGGAAAGGACGTCCTCCGTCGTCTGCTCGATATCGAGCGCCACCACGTTGCCGCTGCGGATGTGCGGCGTCACCGTGAGGGTCAGTCCCGTGTCCTTGTAGTCCATGTTCTGCTGCACCGCGCCGGGGTTGGAAAGATCCGACGTCGACCCCTTCAGCACGGGAATGACCTGCCCGACCTGAAAGGAGCTTTCCTTGTTGTCCGTGCACATCAGGCGCGGGACGGACAGGATGTTCACGGCGTCGTACTTCTTCAGCATCTCGATGGTCGTGTAGACCAGGGCCAGAGGCTGGTAATTGGTCACGGAGTAGGTCGAGCCGTTGCGGTCCACCAGTTCCTCGCTGCGGGAAAGCTCGTTGAACCACTCCATAAACTGGCTCGGGACGCTGCCCTCGCCCAACTGGCCCATGCCGCCCATCATGAAGTTGTCCCAAATCTGACCGCCCATAATGGACCAGTCGATTCCCGCCTTGTCCAGGTTGCTGACGTTGACCTCCGCGAGGAAGCCGCGAATCAGGACCTGCCTGGGCTGGACGTCGATTTCGACGAGAACTTTTTCGAGCGCCTCGTACTGTCGCTGGCTGGAGGCGAAGATCAGGCTGTTGGTCGTCACGTCGGGAACGACGGTCGCGGGAAACTTTCCGTCCTGGTTGGGCTGAAGCATGGCCGACGCGGCCAGCACCTTGCCGATCTGCTCGGCCGCGGCCGTGGCGTCGATGTTCTGAAGCTTGTAGATGTGAAAGTCCCCGGCCTTGTTGGGCAGGACGTCCAGCTCCCTGATGATCCGCGCGGCGTCGATGATGATGGCGGGCTCGGCCACGACGATGAGCTTTCGGCTGCTCGGGTCCGGAACGGCGGTGAGCCCGCGCAGGTGTCCGCCCGTCTGGGCTACGGCGTTGAGCTGGTTGGCGATGATCGTCGGATCGCCGAACTCCAGCGTAAACGCCCTGCTGGTTTTGGCGATTCTCGGGTTGTCCATGTCGCGGATGATCTGCACGCTCTTGTTGACGTCCACGGCGCGGCCCTGCAGCATGATGTCGCGTCCGTTCCCGACGGGAAGCACGAGAACGGTCTGACCGAAGGCCTGCTGCAGGGCCTGGACCACATAATCCGCGGTGATGTAATCAAGAGGAATGATGTGGGTGACGGTCTGTTCTCCGGGTCCGGGTCCGCCCCTGCCCCTGCCCACGATGGGCGAGGAGCTGACGCCGCCCTGGGCGAGCTTGAAATACGTCCCCATGTCCTGCAGAGACCAGCCGTAGGTCTGCAGCACGGACAGCATGATCTGCTGCGCTTCCTGGATGCTGGAGGGCTTTGGAGAAATGACGGTGATCTTGCCGGTCACGTTGGGCGGGACGACGACGTTTTTCTCCAGAAGTTCCGACATGAAGCGGACGAACTTCACGAGGTCGATGTCCGTGAAGTTGAACTGGACGATTCCCGCGCGGCGCATGGCCTGCGCGGCTTCTATCAGAGCCCGTTCGTCCTGCGCGTTCTCCGCGCCCGCCGACGGCTCCGCGGCCCCGCCGGCGGGCGCCGCCAGGGCGCGCCCGGGGCCGGACGCGAAAAGGAATGCCGCCAGCATGAAAATAAAACCGTTCCTGTATACTTTCTTCAAATCGCTCACCCTCTCAAAATTCCATGCAGGCATGGAGCTGGAGTCATTGAAAAAAATAAAAACCGCTCAACGGACGACGTAACCCCTGCCCCTGATGAAATCCGGAGACCACGCGACGGGGATTCTCAGGAAAACAGTCACGCGTTATTTTTTTTCGGCGGCGTCCGGCAGATAAAGGACCATCTCCCGGTCCCCGTATTCCACGGTAAGTCTTCGAAACGACAGTTCCAGATCGTTGAAGACGGGCACGGAATCGGTCGCCACGCTCCATTTTACACCGTCCTTTTCCCCGCTGTCAGACATATCCTCTTTCGTCTGAAATTCGAGGTACACCTTCTGAGCCCTGTCGATCAGATCCCGCTCCGCGCGGACGTCGTTCAGGGTCCGCAGGGACAGGGAGATCAGCCTGAACCCGCCTGTGGTCACGAGCCCGACGATCGCCACGGCCACAAGGACCTCCAGCAGCGTAAACCCGGGGCGTCGCAGGGCCCGGATGTTTTCAGCGAACGACATACTTCAGGGACGTGGGAGCGCCGTCGCGCACGACCTCGACGTCGAAACGCTCGCTGCTCATCAGCGAGTTCATGGAGTTGGTGATGTCCGCCATGTTTCTGAAGGGAATGCCGTTGATCGAGCGAATGAGGTCTCCCTTCCGCACTCCGAGCTGGCTCAGAATGCTGTCTTTATTGATCCACTGTATCTGCAGGCCCTGCTCTCCGTCCTTCGGACGCAGCCGAACGTTCTTCAGTTCATCGAAGGGGTTCTCCATCAGCCGCAACACGAGCTCGCTGGAAATCGTGCCCTCCTTCCCGCCCGCTTCGGCGGCGGAGACCTGACCCCCCATGGCGGCCGGGGCGGAAGACCTGTCCGCGGGCAGGGAGGCGACTGTCTTCCCCGGAACAGGCGCCGCGAAGAGCAGGTCCTTGACCACACGTTCGTCGCCCCTGCTGAAAAATGCCTGCCGATAGCTCACCTTTTCCAGAGTGTAAACGTCGAAACTCTCGTCGATCAGAACCAGGTGGAGTTTTCCCTGCGATTCGATCCAGACGCCGACGTCCGTCATGGGCCATTTCAGAACGGCGGTCGCCAGATCCCCCGTTATGGGAACCTCTCCCTCGCCCTCGGGGGTGTAGGCGTCTTCATCGTTCTGAAAGGGCATCGGGGAGATGCGGAACGGATTGATGCTCAAAAAGGAGTTCATATTCATCATCTCAGTTTCGGAAATCAGGGAGACGTCGGCGGCCGGGACGGCGACGGGCCGC
>JAISSA010000230.1 GCA_031273365.1 Synergistaceae bacterium | reverse complement strand
GGGTTGCGGCGGGGGAGAGCGGATTGAATCACCTTTTTGCGACGTGGCGAATGAGTTACATCGGAGCCCCGAAACACGAAGGGTGCATTTTTTGTGACTTCCCGGCCGAAGAGCGCGACGAAGAGCGTTATATTCTTCATCGGGGGGTGACGTGTTTCGTTATCCTGAACCTCTATCCCTATAACCCGGGACATTTGATGATTGTTCCCTTTCGCCACACGAACCTTTACGAATCCCTGACGGACGACGAGCACGCCGAGATGAGCCGCCTTGCGGCGCGCTCTGTGGCGATGCTGAAGCGCGTGCCGGGTGCGGAGGCCTTCAATATGGGCATGAACCTCGGTAAAGGCGCGGGGGCGGGGGTGGATGGACATCTGCACCTGCATGTCGTGCCGCGCTGGAACGGAGACAACAATTTTATGCCGGTCCTGGCCGACACCCGGGTCGTTCCCGAGGCGATGGCGGAGACGTACCGAAACCTGAAGGCCGCCTGGGAGGCTTAGCGTTTTCGGACGGAAGAGATGTGCGGTTCAGAAAACGAGCGTTCGAAGGACAGTTATCTGGAACCGGCGGAGCCTGTCGCGTTCGAGGCAAAGGTCAGGCGTTCTCTTTTTATCGGGAATCTTTTTCCCTGCAGGGATGCCGCCGACGTGCGGGCGATCATTGCTCGCGTGGAAGGCGAGCATAAGAACGCGAACCACAACTGTCGCGCGTACGTTCTGGGTCCGGACGCGGAGGTCGTGTACGGGTCTGACGACGGAGAGCCTGCGGGGACGGCGGGAAAGCCGATTCTTGCGGCCATTCGACGCAGCGGCATAACCAATGTCATGGTTGTGGTGACCCGGTATTTTGGAGGAATAAAGCTGGGTGTGCGCGGGCTGATCGAGGCTTATGGAAATGTTGCGGCCGAGGTTTTGTCGCGTGCGAACCCGGTTGAAAAAATACGATCCCGGAGGCTGGCTATTTGCCTGCCATACGCTATAATAGGTGATGTCGCTCATGTGCTGAACGCCGGAGGAGTGGTTGGCGTTCCGGAGTGGGTGTACGGAGAAAAGGTGAAAGTAAGCGCGGAGATTCGTCTTTCGGCGACGGCGCGCATAACGGATTTACTTGACGAACTCCAGGCCCGCGAGAAAATTTGCTCCTGGAAGTGGGTCGTGTTCAATCAGCCACTATAGCAGCCACCAATACCTGTATCCTTCCCCCCTTGCCAAAGGCGTTTTCCTCTTCGGAGGAAGACGCCTTTGGTCTTTGGCGCGCCCGCGGCGTACCCTGATTTTGCGGTCGGGATCCTGCCGCTCCCTTTTTACGGAGCGCTTACGGAGCGCAGGATGAATTGCCTCAGGTCCTCGAACATCCTGGTGATGTCGTAGGGGATGTCCCGTTTCAGGCTTTCCTGTACCTTGAGGTTGATGCCGATCATGACGCCGTGGATAAAAACAGTCGCGACGGTGTGGGTGTCGAACGCCCGCACAAGACCACGTTCAATGCACCTGTCAAACCATTTTTGGGCGAACCGGATTCCATATTCCAGGAAGGTCCCGTTGAAAATTTTGCCCGCGTGTTCGCTTCTGAACTGCTCCGTCTGAATCAGCCCAAACGCGTAGCAGGTGAACATGTTCTTCATCCGGGTGGGCTCCGCAAAGATCATCTCCAGTACTTCCTCGAAAGTATCGGCCTTTTCGAGGGCTTCGTCGAGGTTTTTGTGATATAGAAAATACAACTGCATCGCGTGGTCGACCACCGCTTCCCACAGGTCTTCCTTGCTGGTGAAATGGTTATACAGCGCCCCCGGCGTGACTCCCGCTTTTGCGGCAATATCCCGCATACTTACGGCGGCATATCCTTTCAAGGCAAAAAGCATGGTGGACTCTATCAGGATATGTTCCTTCGTCGGGTTGCCCGTCGTGCTGTAGGGCAGGTCATACCGCTGCCCCAGAACGTCGAAGCTCGTAATCTTCTCTTTCGATACATTCTCTATATTTTCTTTCATATCTGTCACCTCCCCAGAGCAAAATCGAACACGCGGGACTTACGGATACCGACTTCTTTCAGTCGGAGCTCGAACCCTGCAACGTCATTTCGAGCGCGGGTGCCGCGCCGGCGGCACGGGTAACAGAGACGCGCCGGGAAGAGCTTTTGCTGACAAAAAGCCCGTTGTCGACGTGCGAGTTTTTTTGGAGCGCCGTGCCCTCGGCGACGTGGACCCACGCGCCGATCAGCGAAACGCCGTTTGTGCAGAGGCAGCCGGACACAAAGTCGTCGGCTCCGTCTTCCATTCCGATTTCCACGTCGTTCATGAGCCTTGCGTTGGGAGCGACGATCGCCTTGTGAACTTTCGCGTTTTTTCCGACGTAAACGTTGGGCATGAGAATGGATTCGGTGACCTCCGCTCCTTCTTCGACGACGACCGAATCAGACAGGACGGAGCGTTCCACCTTCCCGAAAACGGAGCACAGGCCGGAGAGGATGCTGCGTCGGACCACTCCCTCGCCCTTGATCATGTAAAACGGCTGATGGGAAGAGTCGATAATCTTCTCTCCTTCCTCCTGGAGGGAAAATTCCGGCGGATCGCGCACAAGGTCCATATTGGACGCCCACAGGTCCTCCACCGTCCTGACGTTTCGCCAGTATCCGTCGAACCGGTAAGCGCCGAGCCTTTTCCCTCTGTTCAGCAGGGCGGGCACAACGTCTTCGCAGAAGTCGTTCCGCGCCGCCGGGTATTTTCCAGCCGTGCTCAGGTACTCCCGCAGCGCGCGCCAGTTGAAAATATACACTCCCATGGGCGTGAGGTTGTTCCGGGTTCCCCCGGGAGTTTCCCGGAAGCCGAGAATTGCCCCGTCTTCGTCGACGTCCAGAATCTCGCGCCTGCGCGCCTCCGAAAAAGGTGCAGGGAGAACGGCGATCGTCATGTCGCCGCCGGTTTTTTTATGGGCGTCGAGCATTCTTGCGTAATCCATCCTGTAAATATGTTCACCGGAAAGAACACACACGTATTCGGGGTCGAATTGTTCCATAAAACCTGTGTTCCGGAAGAGCGCGTCGGCCGCGCTCCCGTACTCCCCAGCCTTCTCCGCGGGCGAAAGCATGAAAAGATTTCTGCCCCATACGGGCGAACTCCATTCCCTGTCGCCTCCGATGCAGGAATAAAGCCCCCCGCTTGAATCCTGCGTGAGAATGCCGATCGCGTCGATTCCCGAACGGCGACAGTTATCCAACGTGAAATCCATTATCCTGCGACTGCCGCCGTAAAAAACCGCGGATTTCGCCAGACAGTCCGTTAAAGCGCCCAATCCCGCTTCACGTCCATCGGCAAAAATCATCGCGATACATTCTTTTTTCATCAGATTCAGCCCCTTCCGGCGCAACATATTGATTGGGCGCCCTTTCCCGACATTGCCCGCAGCGCTGTAGTAAAGATATAAATGAACGTTCATTTATAGTTTTTTATATTTTATCTATTCCTGAAAAATATGCAAGGAACATTTTTAATGCAGGCGTGATTTTGACATTCCACATTCGTCCGCAAAAAATGTAATATATGATAATTACTTATTTTCTGTTAATTTAAAACGATAAAACTCGACAAGATTTGCAGGGCGAGATCAGAATACAGATCAGTCCTTGCTCTATGAGGGGAGGGGATAGGCAATAATAATTGATTCGGCGGGCAGAGTTTTACCCCTGCCCGCCGTTTTTCTGTTATCTCAGCTTAAATCCTGAATATACCCCTCGTCGAATCCTGTACATTCCTCAATAGTTTCGACAGGAATACCTTTGGCGAGCATTTTCCGTGCAACCTCAATCTTGCCTTCTTCCTTCGCGTCGCGTATATAAATTTCCCTGACTACTTCATCCATCGGCCTGAATTGCACTTTCCATACCTCCCTCACCTTCGGGTCTATATCTTTTTTGTCTATTTGCAGAATGT
>JAISSA010000173.1 GCA_031273365.1 Synergistaceae bacterium | reverse complement strand
GAGGCGAATGCAGCCCTTTTAACGGCCTGAGGCTCGCCGATAAAGGTCAGAACCGTACGGTTATGCGCAGGGTCGGAGGAAAAATCCAAAACTTTGACGCCCGGAACGCCGCCCGCCGCATCGACTATCGCCTTCACAACCTCCGGATGTTGCCCTTCGCTGAAATTTGGGACGCACTCCACTAATTTAGCCATCTAAAAACATCCTTTCTATAGATTAATATCCACAACCTGAAAAAAATCAATGAGACCAGGAGACGCATCCCCCTGGGAGACGCGTCTCCTGCGACGGCTGTTTATCGAGGCGTCTGTCAGAGCGAAATTGAGCGCCTGGCGAGTTACCGTTCGATCATCTTGCCCGTGCTTCCGGAGTCGGAAAGCGCGCCTTCTCCCTGCACGCCGACCAGCCCTCCGTTTTTGCTGTTGACGTACCCGATGACGCTTCCCGTGTTTTTACTCGCGGACAGGTTGCCCCGATCCAGGTTGCCGATGAGGCCCCCGACGGCCTCCCCTCCCTTGATCGTTCCGCTGTTGGAGCTGCGCTCCACGCTGCCGCCGTACAGATACCCCGCCAGACCGCCCACGTTGATGGCTCCGATGATCGAAGCGCTGGAGCTGCAGCCCCTCACGTTGCCCTCGGCAAGCTCCCCGACAACGCCCCCAACGTGTTCTCTGCCCTGCACGGAACCGGAGATGACGCTCTGCACGAGGGTTCCGGCCACCATACGTCCAACCAGGCCCCCAACGCTGATCTTACCCACGACCTGCCCGTTGAAGGCCGATTTGTTCACATCGCCTCCGTCGAGAATGTTGCCGACCAGCCCTCCGATGTTGCGTTCGCCCCGGACGGCCAGGCCTTCCGTGCGGCAGTCCAGAAGACCGCCGGCCAGAACGCCCCCGACGATGCCGCCGACGTCGTCCATCCCCTCGATCGTTCCTCTGACAGAGGCGGAACGCACCGCCGTCCGGTCCATCGTGCCGACCATGCCGCCAACGGCGAAGTCCTCGCCCCGAACGTTCCCGGAGAAGGAGCAGTTTTGCAGCATCCCCGCCTGAGAGCTGCCCACGAAGCCGCCCACGGAGGACAGCCCGCTCACCGAGCCGGAAACCGAGCTGTCCCTGATCGTGGAGTTCTTCATGAACGCCGCAACGGCTCCGACGTTGCTCTCTCCAAGGATATCCACGTACTGCAGGTTGAGGCGGCTGATCGTCGCCCCGTCGAGCGCGCCGAACATGCCGGCCGAGGGCCTTCCGGAGCGCGCGCGGAGATTCCAGATGGTGTAACCGCCCCCGTCGAACAGTCCTTTAAAGGCCTGCGTCCCGTTTTTACCGGAAAAACCGATCGGCGTCCAGGCCACGTTCGCGAGGTCGATGTCCCCACCGAGCTTCACATGTTTGCCGGCGTAGGCATTGCCGTTGTTCACCGAGCGGCCAAAAGCGAGAAGCTGCGTCGCCGTGCGGATTATCCATGGACTCTTCGCGGTGCCCGCCCCGCCGGCAAAAAGAGGCGCGGGCCGCGAGGCGCCGCCCCTTACTCTGCCCCTGACAACCCGCTTTGCCGCCTCGGCCTCGTCGGAGAATGAAAGCGAAAACAGCCCCGCTGCAAGGAGCACTAAAACCATCACGACAAACGATCTGCTCCGTCTGTTCATATATGTACACTCTCCCTGAATGAATTTTTTTTGCGCTTTTCATGTTGCCCTCTTATGATACACCATGTTGCCCGTTCACGTTTCCGCCGAATAGTCTACTGTTATCCCGCAGTACAGTACAGCTCATGTACCTGGTCAGGCCCCATATGCCTGGCTTCATCCCGGCCAGCCGCGCGGAGAAATATCGGGGCCGGCGCGCTTCGCCTCCCTGAATTTGAACGGTTACCGGTTCGTTCATATAATAATACATAACGGGGAACGGGGACATGAAAGGAGCCGTTGCGGATGATGAACAGGGCGCCCTGTCAAAAAAAAGGCCCGTAAAGCTTTGAAGAAAACTTTACGGGCCTTTTCGTTACGTGACCTCAGGGCTCATTCATGCACTCATTTCAGCTCGCCCAGCGCCGCGTGCGCCGCGGCCACGCGCGCGACCGGCACGCGGAACGGAGAGCAGCTCACGTAGTTCATGTCGATGGAGCAGCAGAAGGCGATGCTCGACGGGTTTCCTCCGTGCTCGCCGCAGATGCCGACGGAGAGGGCCGGGTCCACGCCGCGGCCCTTTTCCACGGCGATCTTCATCAGGCCGCCGACCCCGTCGCGGTCCAGCTCGCTGAATGGGTTTTCCTTAAAGACGCCCTTTTCGACGTACTGGAACAGGAACTTGCCCTCCGCGTCGTCGCGGGAGTATCCGAAGGTGGTCTGGGTCAGGTCGTTGGTTCCAAAGCTGAAGAACTGCGCGTACTCCGCGAGCTGATCCGCGACCATCGCGGCGCGCGGGACCTCGATCATGGTGCCGACGAGATAATCGAACGTTACGCCCGTCTTTTTCATGACCTCGGCGGCGACTCTGTCCGTCATCTCGCGGAAGAACTTCATCTCCGCCTTCGTCCCGACCAGCGGGATCATGACCTCGGGATGCACGACGACGCCCTGCGGGATCAGCTCGGCAACCGCCTCGAAAATCGCGTTGTTCTGCATCTCGAAGATCTCCGGGTAGACCATGCCCAGACGACAGCCGCGAAACCCCAGCATCGGATTGGCCTCGTGAAGCTGCCGGACCTTCGCCAGCGTCTTCTGCAGGCGGGCGGCCTCCGGGCCGGAGCCCTGCCCTTTTTTCTCCAGCTCCGCCAGGGCCTCCAGAAGATCGGGCTCTTTGGGCATAAACTCGTGCAGGGGCGGATCCAGAAGGCGAATGATGACGGGGTACCCGTCCATGGCCCTGAAAATTCCGACGAAATCCTCCTTCTGCATCACCCTGAGCCCGCCGAGGGCGACCAGGCGCTCCTCCAGCGTGTCGGCGACGATGAGTTCCTGCACCACGGGCAGGCGGTCGGTCGCCATGAACATGTGCTCGGTGCGGCAGAGCCCGATGCCTTTCGCCCCGAACTCCCGCGCGCGCCGCGCGTCCTCGGGGGTGTCGGCGTTGGCCCAGACCTGCTGTCTGGCGATCTCGTCCGCCCAAAGGAGAATCTTTTTGAAATCCTCTCCAAAGGTCGCCTCGACCAGGGGAACCTGTCCCGCCAGGATGCTCCCCGAGGTCCCGTCGACGGTGACGAACTCGCCTTTTTTGAAGGTGCGCCCGCGCGCGGTCAGCGTTTCAGCGCCGAGGTCGATCACCATCTCCTCGCACCCGCAGACGGCGGGCTTCCCCATGCCGCGCGCGACGACCGCCGCGTGGCTGGTCATTCCACCCCGGCTGGTGACGACGGCGGCGGCGGCGAAGAGGCCGTGAATGTCGTCCGGACAGGTCTCCGGACGCGCCAGAATGACGGACCGGCCGTCTTTGGCCCACTCCTCCGCCTCGTCCGCGTCGAAGACCAGCACGCCCACCCCCGCGCCGGGCGACGCCGGAAGCCCCACGGCGATGACGTCCTTTTTCGCGTTTTTGTCGACCTGACGGTGCAGAAGCTGCTCCACCTGCTCCGGCGACACCCGCGTCACGGCCGTCTTTTTGTCGATCAATCCCTCGTCCACCATGTCCGTTGCAATTTTGACGGCGGCCGCGGCCGTGCGCTTGCCCGTGCGGGTCTGCAACAGATACAGTTTGCCGCGCTCGATGGTGAACTCGATGTCCTGCATCTCCCGGTAGGATTTTTCCAGTTGCCCCGTCAGCCCGCAAAGCTCTTTATAGATGTCCGGCATGACCTTTTCCAGCTCGTCGATGTGGATGGGCGTGCGAATGCCCGCGACGACGTCCTCGCCCTGGGCGTTGATCAGAAATTCGCCGTAAAGTCTGCCGGTCCCGTCGGAGGGGTTGCGCGTGAAGCAGACGCCCGTCCCGCAGTCTTCGCCCAGATTGCCGAAGATCATGGAGATGACGTTCACCGCCGTCCCCAGGTCGTCGGAAATTTTGTTGATCTTACGGTACGTGACGGCGCGGGGAATGTTCCAGCTTTTGAAGACCGCCTCGATGGCCTTGCGGAGCTGGTTCCACGGATCGGTCGGGAAGGCCTCGCCCACGGAGTCGGT
Source organism: Synergistaceae bacterium (assembly GCA_031273365.1). Classification (GTDB taxonomy): domain Bacteria; phylum Synergistota; class Synergistia; order Synergistales; family Aminobacteriaceae; genus JAISSA01. The sequence goes on along the minus strand of JAISSA010000173.1, from coordinate 573 downwards.
GTAGATCTTTTTGAACCCGGCCACGATCTTCTCGAGTTCTTCAGCCGGAATTTCGCTGTCGAAGGACACCCCGAGCCGCTTTCTGCACTCCTCCAGCACGCGCTCGAATTTATTGGAATCGACCTCGTCCACGACGCTGCTGAACATCTGGATGAAGCGCCGATAGCTGTCGAAGGCGAAGCGACGGTTCCCCGACGCGGCGGCCAGCCCCTCGACCGTCGAGTCGTTCAGCCCCAGGTTCAGGATCGTCTCCATCATGCCGGGCATGGAGATCGGCGCGCCCGAACGGACGGACACCAGAAGCGGGTCCTTCGGATCGTTGAAGCCCCTGCCCGTCTCCTTCTCCAGCGCCGCGACGGACGCTTTGACGTCGCCCCAGATCGTGTCCATGATCTTCGGGTCCTTCATGTACTCGAGGCAGACCTCGGTGGTGATGATGAAACCCGGCGGCACCGGCAGCCCGCTCCGCACCATCTCGGAAAGACCCGCCCCCTTGCCTCCCAGCAGCGCCTTCATGTCGGCCCTGCCCTCATTCAACCCGTAAATGTACTTCTGACTCATAACCATGCCTCC
>JAISSA010000132.1 GCA_031273365.1 Synergistaceae bacterium | reverse complement strand
GACGGCTATCGCGCGGGGCTGTTGCCCGAGATGAAGGTCAGCGCCCTCGAAGAGCTGGCCGGCGACGCGACGAAGGCCGCGTTCGTCGGGGACGGAGTGAACGACGCGCCCCTGCTGGCCGGCGTGCGGGTCGGCGTCGCGATGGGCGGTCTGGGCTCGGAAGCGGCGATCGAGGTGGCGGACGCCGTCGTCCTGAACGACGCCCCGTCCCGCGTCGTCGATCTGATGGACATCGCCTCCCGGACGCGCCGCATCGTGCGGGAAAACATCGCCATGGCGCTGACGGCGAAGGCCGCCTTCATGGTTCTCGGCATCGTCGGCATCGCCGGCCTCTGGGAGGCGCTCTTCGCCGACGTCGGCGTCGCCCTGCTCTCCATCCTGAACGCGACCCGCGCGGGGCGAATATAGGGCAAAAAGAGGACGCGGCGCGGGGGGCCTTTTAAATATTGCCCTCGAAGTGAACGTACATACGTACCGGCAGACGAAAAAGTCTCGTGAACCTTTTATTCCAGGGTTTTACGAGACTTTTTTCCTGTTTCCCCGGAGTGAGCTTCCGTTATAATGGATGCTTTAGAGAGTTTTTAACGAAGAACGTTATTCGGCACTGGCCGAAAATATCGTAATAGATCGGCAACACGGATGGATTCAGTATCATAATCTGGAGGCAAGGTGTGTAGATGGCTACAAAATACCGCAGGCAGGGCGTGTCTGTGAACGGCAGGACGAAAAACGCTCAGTTGAAGTTCATTCCCCTCGGAGGGATGGGGGAAATCGGAAAAAACATGTATACCCTCGAATACGACGACGATATCATCGTCATCGACAGCGGCCTGATGTTTCCGGACCAGGAGCTGCCCGGCATCGACTTCATCGTTCCGGACATTTCCTATCTGGAGGCGAACCGGGAGAAGGTGCTGGGCATCTTCCTGACCCATGGACACGAGGACCACACCGGCGGACTTCCCTTTGTCCTGCAGCGTCTGAACGTGCCCCTGTACGGGACGCGGCTGACGCTGGGGCTGGTGGGAAACAAGCTGCGGGAGGACATGCCTCTGCTCGAACCGAAGATGAACGAGGTGAAGGCGGGCGACGTGGTGGAAGTCGGCTCCTTCAGGATACGCTTCATCGCGGTCAGCCACTCGATACCCGACAGCGTCGCCATCTCGGTGGAAACTCCTCTGGGGCGCGTGATCCACACCGGAGACTTCAAGCTGGACTCCACGCCCATCGACGGGCGGATCACGGACTACGGCGCTTTTGCCGAGGAGGGCGACAGGGGCGTGCTGCTGCTTCTGTCCGATTCGACGAACGCCGAGCGCAACGGTTTCACTCCCTCGGAGCGGCTGATCGGAGGGACGCTGGATCGTCTTTACAGAAATTACAGGACGCGGCGCATCATCATTTCCTCGTTTGCCAGCAACGTCCACCGTATCCAGCAGGTAGCCGACGGAGCCGCCCGCTTCAACCGTAAAATCGTATTCATGGGCCGCAGCATGATCCGCAACGTGGAGCTGGCGAGATCTCTGGGGTATCTTCGGGTCGACGAAAGGATGATCGTCCCGGTGGAGGACCTTGGCAAGGTTCCCGAGAATCAGCTTGTGGTCATGACCACGGGCAGCCAGGGAGAGCCGTTTTCCGGCCTTGTGATGATGAGCCGCGGAGAGCACAAACAGATCACGCTGGGCGACAGGGACGCCGTCTTTCTGCTGGCCTCGATCATTCCAGGCAACGAAAAGCTGGTCAACAACACGATCAATCGCCTGTTTTCCATCGGCTGCGAGGTCGTCTACGAGGCGGACAAGCAGACCCACGTCTCCGGACACGCCTCGTCGGAGGAGCTCAAGGTGATGCTGAACCTCGTTCATCCCCAGTACTTCGTTCCGATCCACGGAGAGTACCGCCACCTCGTGCGTCACTCCCAGCTCGCGGAGGATGTGGGAATACCCACGCGGAACATCTTCGTCATGACCAACGGCGACATCCTGACCTTTCAGAAAGGCGCGCGCCCCCACGTCCGGGACCACATCCAGGCCGGAGCGGTTCTGATCGACGGCAACGCGGTCGGCGAGCTCAAAAGCCGGGTGATGAAGGAGCGCAGGGAGCTGGCGGAGGACGGCATCATCGTGATATCCGTGACGATGGGACAGAACGGGGCGTTGCTTGCGCCGATCACCGTGGGAAGTCGGGGTTTCTTCGTTCAGGACGAGGAGCGCGACGTGCTCGACGAGATTCGGAGCGCGGCGGAGCGGGTCGTGAAGGAGTTTTCCGGAAGCCGTTCGATCGATCCCGAAGGGGTGGGCAGGGCGCTTAAAATCCGTGTGCGCGAGGTCGCACGGCGACGCAGCGCATCCTACGCCGTCGTCATGCCGATGGTTTCCGTCGCCGGAAGCGACCGCAACGAAAAAAACTGGCTGGAAAAAGAGTTTTTCTAAAAAAAGAGTTTTTCTAAAAAAAAAAAATAACGGGGTCAGGGGACTACGTCCCCTGCGGGGTGTGGGGCGGAGCCCCGCGGTTTTATAGTAAGACCGCAGGGCCCGCTTCCGAAAGGAGCTTCAATTTAATGGGTTTTGACCGGTATACGCTGATTTTGGGCGCGGTGCAGGGACTGACGGAATTTCTGCCGATCAGCAGCTCGGGACATCTGGCTCTGCTGCAGATGTTTTTCGATTTTCGTTCGTCCGGCCTTCTGGCTTTCGACCTTATTCTGCACTGTGCCACGACGCTGGCCGTGCTGATTTTTTTCCGAAACGACGTCGTCCGCCTGCTGACGCAGTGGCTCAGGGGCTTTACAGGCTCCGAAGCACGCGCCTCGGAGGGGTGGACGACCGGCTGGGCGATCCTCGCGGGGACAGTCGCCACGGGGGTGCTCGCTCTGCCGCTCAAAGGCCTGGTCGAAACCGCGATGCGGTCTTATATCGCCGTCGGGGCGGGCCTCCTGACGACCGCGGGGCTTCTGTGCATCGTCCCTCTTTTGCCGAAACGAAACAGGGCGCTGTCGATTCGCGTTGCCGTTCTTGTCGGCATCGCTCAGGGGCTGGCCGTTTTCCCGGGGGTTTCCCGGTCGGGAACCACCATCATGGCGGCGCTGGCTCTGGGGCTGGCCGCCCCGGACGCATTTCGCCTCTCATTTCTGATGTCCATCCCCGCAATCATGGGAGCGAGCCTTATGGAGTACCTGAAGGTCCTGCGCACCTCCGTGGTTCTGCCCGATGGATGGCTGCTCAGCGCTGCGGTCGCCTTCCTTCTGGGTTGTCTTTCGCTCGCCCTTCTGCGCCGTCTGGTTCTGTCGGGCAAGTGGGCCTACTTCGGAATTTATTGTTTCCTGCTGGGGGTGTTCGCCATCATGTCTGAGATCGTGACGGCCTTCTAAAGGGATCTTTTAATAATGAAGGACATCTCCGGTTTGAAGATCGACGTCGTTCTGGCCTCCGGCAGCCCGAGGCGGCGGGAGCTGCTGCAGGGCCTGGGGTGGAATTTCCGCGTCGTCGTGCCCGAGGTCGACGAATCCGTTCTGCCGAGGGAATCGCCGGAAGAACTATGTCTGCGCCTCTCCGTGGCCAAGGCGGGGGCCGCGATGGAGCTCCGCGGGGGGAAAATCCATGTTGACGGGGAGGTTCTCGTCATTGCCGCCGACACCGTCGTCGTCGTGGATGGCTCGATTCTGGGCAAGCCCGCGGACGAGGCGGACTCTCTGAGGATGCTGCGCCTTCTTCGGGGGCGATCGCACGAGGTCCTGACGGGCGTCAGCGTCATTAACAGCAACATCGAAGAAAGGCGTCTCTCCGCCCTTGAAAGGACCGTCGTGACCTTCCGTCCCCTGAGCGACGCCGACGTGGCGGCCTACGCCGCGACGGGCGAGGGCACGGACAAGGCCGGGGCCTACGCCATACAGGGCCGGGGCTCGCTTCTGGCCTCCTCGATCGAGGGAGATTATTTCAACGTGGTGGGGCTGCCGCTCTGCCGACTCGGAACGATGATCGAGGAGTTGGGAATAAACCTGGGCCGCCAGTGGGCCGGCCAGGACAAAAGCGACGGATGGAGGTGACGCCAATGAAATTATCGTTCTCCGGATGGGGGTTATCGTTATCCGAAGACAGGCCCTTCATATCCGAAGACAGGCCTTTCATATCCGAAGACAGGCCCTCCATGCGCGCATTTGCCATTTTCGTATCGATGGCGGTATTGCTGTGTGCGGGGATCGGGCTTATCCCGCGCCTGCGCGCGGAAAAGGAGAACCGAAGCGTGGCGATCGTCGCGGACTGCCGCGACATTGCGACTCTGGCTCAGGGTGCGGGACTTTCGACGGTCGAAGCCCTCGGACTCCTGAAGGAGAAGGGGCTTGGCGGCCTGATGGCCGGAGAATTTTCGGGCGAGGACATTCTGTCCGGACTCGGCCCCGTGGAGATGCGCCCGACGACCTCTCGGTCCGGGGGAAGCCAGGCGACCCTCTTCTCCGTTCCCGGAGGCTTTCCACATGCCGCGCGACTGGCCCGGCTCCTGTCGGTGAGGACCGGAACGGTTCCCTTTGTGCTGTCTTCGTCGGGGGACATCGGCGTCGTCTATCCGGCGCCGATGGACGCGCTGCGCAAAAGCGGCCTGATTCCAGACCTCGATGGCCTGAACGCGGGGGCAGAAGCGGGCCTTCCCATGTTTTATCGCGTGGCGCCCGCGCAGACGTGGCAGCTGCAGCGCTCCCTGGCTGTGACGAAAAGCATTCTTTCCGATTACCCGGGCATATCTCTGGTCGCTCCGTCGGGGGAGATCGCCCTCGGATATCCGGACCTGGAGCCTCTGGCCTCCCTTCTGAGGGAACGCGGCGTTCCCGCGGCGATGATCGAGTTTTCCCGCCAGCTCGGGGCTTCCGCGCTCAACCGGCTTTCTTTCCCCGGGCTTGTCCCTCTGCACAGCGTGACGAACGAGGAACTTCTGGCTCGCAATATCGACAGGGTCGCGCTGCACGAGCGACTGGTTCGCGCGGCGGTCGAACGTTCGGTGCGCGTTCTGCTCCTGCGCCCGGGCGTATCCGGCAACGTGGAGTCCCCCCTCGAAGCTTTCGCGGGGGAGATCGAGAACCTGGCGAGCGCGCTGAAGGCGCGCGGCCTGCGGGCGGAATGGCCAGGCGCCCCGTTTGCGGACCGGCCGGTGTGGGACAGGAGCGTTTTTGCGGCTCTGGCCTGTTCCATGACGCTGCTTTTCTCCCTGATGCATTTCCTGAAACGCATGACGGCTCCAATAGAACGGATCCCGCTGAACGAGCCCATAAGGCGAACCGAGGCGGTCGTCTTTGTCGTCCTGTCGTGCCTGGCGGGCGTGGCCGTCTGGAAAGTCGGAGCGGTCGCCCGGCTGATCGGCGCGCTGACCGCCGCCTTCGTCGTGGTGGAGGCGGCTCTTCTGGCCATGGACGACCCCGCTCGCCCCTGGAGATCCCTGGCGACGGGCTTTCTTTTCGCCATCGTCGGCGGACTGTCCGTGGCCGCGCTGTTCAGCGATCCCGTTTATATGCTGCGCCTGCGGACTTTTTCGGGGGTGAAGCTCACCCTGATGCTGCCCCCGGTCCTGGTGGCGCTGCACGACATGCGCCGCCGCATCCATCCGGAATCTCTGTCCTCACTGCTCTCCCGTCCTCCGCTTTTTGGAGAGCTGGCGCTCGTTCTGTTCCTGGTGGCGCTGATGGGGGTCATTCTGTTTCGCAGCGACAACGTTCAGTTCATCCCCGGCATCGAGGCGAAAATCCGTCACGCGCTCGAACGCGTGCTGGTTGCCCGCCCCCGAAACCGGGAGGTCTTCATCGGTTATCCCTCGCTGCTGCTTTACGCTTTCGCGGTGCGGACGGGCCTGTGGCCCCGCGGTCGCGAGCTTCTGCGCCTCGGAACGACGACAGGCTTCGCGTCCGTGGTGAACAGCTTCTGTCACTACCATACCCCCCTTCTGTTCATCCTGCTGCGCGAATTCCATGGCCTCTGGACGGGCGCGCTCCTTGGCGTCGTCGCGGTGTTCGCCGTAAGGACCGTCGTGCGGCCGGCGTGGCGGAGGCTTCGTTTTATCGCGGAATGATTGCAGTAAGCGTTCAGGCTCAGAGGAGCAGGGAGAAGTGCCCCCCCGGGGTGCGCGTGACCATGGCCGGCTATTACGGGTTCGGCAACTTTGGCGACGAGCTGCTGGCGGAGGCCTCGATAGAGGCTCTCCTGCGCTGCGGCGTCGGGCGCGGGCAGATTGTCCTGCTCTCGAACGCGCCGGAGGAGTCCGCCCGCAGATTCGGGGTCGACGCCGTCGATCGCTGGCAACCGGGCCGCGTCCGGGAGGTCCTGCGGCGGAGCGAAACGCTCCTGCTCGGCGGCGGGGGTCTGTTTCAGGACGCGACCAGCCTGCGTTCCTGCCTGTACTACTGGGGGCTCGTGCGGATGGCGTATTTTCTGGGAGTCGTTCCCTGGGCCCTGGGTCAGTCGGTGGGGCCCCTTTCGACCCGGACGGGACGATGGATGACGCGCGACGCGCTGCAATGCTGCCGCGTCGTTCAGGTGAGGGACGACGCTTCGCGCGCGGTATGCCATTCCCTGGGGGCGCCCGTCGAGCCGGGGCATGACCTGGCCCTCTCGCTCTCCGGCCTTTTCGGGAAGGGCAAACCCCCTCTTGCATTAACAAAAAAATTCCCGTCAAAAAAATTCCTGATCAACCTGCGGCCCTGCGCCGACGACCTGCCCGAACGATTTGCCCGGGCCGTCGCCGAAGGGCTCGCGTCGGGAAGCGAGCCGCTGGGCGTCGCGCTCTCCGAGTCGGACGAACGACTGATGGCGTGCCTCATGGAGCGGAAAATTCTGCCCCCCATGCCCGTCCTGCGGATCGTGGACGCGTCCGGCGCCGCACGCGTCTGGAGCGGAGCCGCCGGGGCCGCGGGAATGCGCCTTCATTTCGCGGTCCTCTCGGCCCTCGCGGGAACGCCCCTGACCCTCGCCCCCTACGATCCCAAGGTCCGCGCCTTCGCGGAGTCGCACAATATTCCCGTGTGGAGGGAAGGCCCCCTTCCAACGCCCCGCCCCGCCGAAAAAGGCCCCACCCCCGGGAGCGTCCGGAAAGAAATCGACGCCCTCTGCCGCAGAGTGTTGAGCGGGGTATTGATATGAAGTTGTCTCTCACGCCTTTCCGCCGGAGCCAGAGAACTTTTTTATAGAGGATGATATCGATGCTGCTTTCAGAAAATTTTGCGCCGATTTGCAACAGATGCCGGAACGCGTTCGAACGGCATTATTGCCCGGCGCATACAAAATCTTTCCAGGCACAGGATTCTGCGGGATCTTCACGGGCGCGCGACCCTCTCCTCCGGCGCCTCGTGACGGCAGCGATCGTGCTGGTGACGCTTTTTACGCTGAACAACCTGATGGCTCGGTACAGCTTTGGAGCTGAACGAGGCGACGGGGGAATATTGCAGGGTTATACGCAGGCCGCGAAGTGGGTTCGTAAGGCGAAGGAGTATGCCTGCGTTCAGGGTTTTTTGGGCTGGATGTACGCGAACGGCCAGGGAGTGGAGCAGGATTATAAGCAGGCCGCGGAGTGGTATCGCAGGGCGGCTGAACAGGGGCACGCCGTCGCTCAATATAATTTGGGCAGAATGTATGAGGACGGCCGGGGAGTGAAGCAGGACGATAAGCAGGCCGCGGAGTGGTACCGTAAGGCGGCTGAGCAGGGACACGTCACCGCTCAATGGTTTTTGGGCGTAATGTATGAGAACGGCCAGGGAGTGGAGCGGGACGATAAGCGGGCCGCTGAATGGGTTCGCAGGGCGGCTGAGCAGGGGGAGCCCCTCGTCCGGTATAAGTTGGGCAGAATGTATGAGGACGGCCGGGGAGTGGGGCAGGACGATAAGCAGGCCGCGGAGTGGGTTCGTAAGGCGGCTGAGCAGGGATACGCCATCGCTCAGTTGAGTCTGGGCGGGATGTATAAGGACGGCAGGGGAGTGGAGCAGGACGATAAGCAGGCCGCAGAGTGGTATCGCAGGGCGGCTGAACAGGGACATGCTTACGCTCAGAGTTTTTTAGGCTGGATGTATGGGAACGGCCGGGGAGTGGAGCGGGACGATAAGCAGGCTGCTGAGTGGTATCGCAGGGCGGCTGAACAGGGGTATGCTCACGCTCAGTTCAACCGGGGCTGGATGTATCAGAACGGCCGGGGAGTGGAACGGGATGATAAGCAGGCCGCGGAGTGGTATCGCAGGGCGGCTGAACAGGGGCACGCCGTCGCTCAATATAATTTGGGCAGGATGTATGAGGACGGGCAGGGAGTGGAACAGGACGATAAGCAGGCCGCGGACTGGTACCGCAGGGCAGCTGAGCAGGGGGACGCTTACGCGCAGTTTAACCTGGGCTGGATGTACGCGAACAGCCGGGGAGTGGAGCAGGACGACAAGCAGGCCGTGGAGTGGTATCGCAGAGCGGCTGAACAGGGGTATGCCATCGCTCAGAATAATTTGGGCTGGATGTACGCGAACGGCCGGGGGGTGGAAAAAGATGCCGCGCAGGCTTATATGTGGCATTACCTCGCGTTCCTGAACGGATACGGCCAGGCGCAGCAGCTGGATAACCTTGCGGCCGAGGCCGGGCTCTCTGAAACAGCGGTCCGGCGTGCTG
>JAISSA010000130.1 GCA_031273365.1 Synergistaceae bacterium | reverse complement strand
GGCAGCCCGCTCCGCACCATCTCGGAAAGACCCGCCCCCTTGCCTCCCAGCAGCGCCTTCATGTCGGCCCTGCCCTCATTCAACCCGTAAATGTACTTCTGACTCATAACCATGCCTCCCATAAATATTGCGATATTGAACCAATGTCCACAACTTAAGGAAAAAAATTAACGGGGTCAGGGGACAAGTCCCCTGCGGGGTTTTTATCAGGGGGCGGAGCCCCGCGGTTTTGCTTTAAGTTGGAAGTACCCCCTCGCCCTGCCCCTATCCGGCCTGCGTTTTTCCGTCTCCGGTTTGCAGCTTCAGCGTTCCGAGGTTGCCCACTTCTTCGAAGAGCCCGTTGCATCGTTTCAGAATCGCGAGGCGATTGGCGCGTATCGTCGCGTCGGGGTCCATGACCATGACGTCGTCGAAGAACTTCGTGATGACGGGCGAAAGTTCGGACAGAAAGGCCACCATCCCCTTCCAGTCGTTTTTCCGCAGGGAAGACGCGACCAGGGGCTCCATTCTCACCACTTCCGCGAAAAGGGCCTTTTCCGGCTCACTGGCCGCCAGGTTCGGGGAGACCTCATCGGACACGTCCCCCGCTTTTTGCAGGATGTTGCGCACCCGCACCGCGGAGGTCACGAGGCTGGCGAACCACTCCGCGTCCTTCACGCTGTTCAGCGCGTCCATGAGGCGAAAAACCTGAAGCGGCCGCCTGCCTCTGACGGAGATCGCCAGCCGGGCAAGCTCGTGTTCGTAGCCTTTTTCCCTGATCTGCACCAGAAGCCTTTGCTCCATGAAGGCGAGAATCCGGCCCACCGTCGCCTCGTCCACCTTAGCGGAGAGCGCTGAATTTCGCACCGCCGCCTCGACGTCGACGTCCAGCTTCCGCCCCCGGATAATTTCGTTGACGCAGCGCGCGGCGCGGCGAAGGCCGTAGGGATCCTGCGACCCCGTGGGGTCGAAGCCGACGCTGTGGCAGATCACGATGACGTGAATGCGCTCGGCGAGACCCAGAATCGCCCCGACGTCGTCGGTGGGCACGTCGTCCGAGGAGGACTTCGGCAGGTACTGCTCGTAAAGCGCCAGCGCCACGCGGGGATCTTCGCCCGCCGCGCGCGCGTACTCCCGTCCCATCACGCCCTGCAGCTCGGGAAATTCGTAGACCATGTGGGTGACGAGGTCCGCCTTGGAAAGCAGCGCCGCCCGCTCCAGAAGTTTGGACAGGTCGGGCAGTTGCAGTTCTTCGCAGAGCCACAGGGCCAGTTGCCGGGTCTGCATCGCCTTGTCGTAAACGGAACCCAGTTTTTCCTGATAGACGACGTTTTTCAGGCGTTCGACGCAGGACGCCAGGGGGTGTTTGAGGTCCTCCTCCCAGAAAAAGGCCGCGTCCTCCAGACGGGCGCGCAGCACGCGTTCGTTTCCCTCCCGGATGACCCGCATGTCCGCGGCGCGGTTGTTGCTGACCCCAACGAAGAAGTTCGTCAGCCTGCCCTCCAGGTTTCGCACCGCGAAGTACTTCTGATTTTTCTTCATGGAGGTGATCAGCACCTCCTCCGGAATCCGGAGAAACCGTTCATCGAAGGACCCGACAAAGGGAACGGGGTACTCCACCAGGTAAAGATTTTCCTCCGTCAGCTCGGGGTCCAGTTCCACGACGCCGTTATGCTCGCGCTCGAGAGCGGCGATGCCCGTCAGCAGCTTCTGCCTTCTTTTCTCCTGGTCCAGGATGACGTTGTTGTCGTAGAGGCGATCCATATAACTCGCCACGTCGGGAATTTTGACCTCTTTGTTTCCCATGAAGCGGTGTCCGCTCGAAATCCGTCCGCTTTGGATATCGCCGCAGGAAAAGGGAATGACCTCCGCGCCGGCCAGAGCCACGATCCAGCGTATGGGGCGCGCGAAACGCAGGCTCGGATCGGACCAGTACATGTTCTTCGGAAACACCAGTTCTTCGATGATGGCCGGCAGCAGCTCCGGCAAAATGGAAAGCACCGGTTTCCCCTCCTCGCGCACCTCCGCGGCGACGTAGCGCACGCCGTCCACGTCGATTTCCTTCAGGGAGTCGACGTCGACTTTTTTGCTTTTTGCAAAGCCCTCAGCCGCGCGGGTCGCGTTTCCTGTGGGATCGAAGGCGACGTTCCACGCCGGGCCTCTGTAGGTCTCGACGAGGTCCTCCTGCTTCCCGGCCACGCCGTGCACCATAAGCGCCAGTCGCCGGGGCGTCGCGTAGACGAGAATTTCCCTGAAGGGAATGCGCAGCCGGCCGAAATGCCCGGCAGCCTGCTTTCTGAGCGTTTCGAGCATGGGAGGCAGAAAACGGGACGGAATCTCCTCCGTGCCGATCTCCAACAGGACGTCTCCGAGCTTCGTATCTCCGGCCTTCATCGCGCATCACCCCCGTTTGAACTGCCGAACTTTCCCATGAAGGGATACCCCATTTCCCGGCGCTGGTTCACGTAGCTTTCGGAGCAGCGGCCGGCAAGGGCGCGTATCCTTCCGATGTAGCCGGTGCGCTCCGTGACGCTGATCGCGTTGCGCGCGTCCAGGAGGTTGAAGGCGTGGGAGCACTTCAGCACGTAATCCCAGGCCGGCAGCGCGAACCCCGCGTCCAAAATGCGCCCGGCCTCCGCCTCGTAGAGGGTGAAAAGCTGGAAGAGCATCGGAACGTCCGCGATCTCGAAATTATAGTGCGAGTACTCGACCTCGCCCTTCAAATGCACGTCGCCGTAGGTGACCCTGCCCACCCATTCGAGGTCGTAGACGCTTTCCGCCTTCTGGATGTACATGGCGATGCGCTCGATGCCGTAGGTGATTTCCGCCGGAACGAGCTCCATATCCACCCCGCCGACCTGCTGGAAGTACGTGAACTGCGTGACCTCCATGCCGTCGAGCCAGACCTCCCAGCCCAGGCCCCACGCGCCGATCGTCGGGTTTTCCCAGTCGTCCTCGACGAAACGGATATCGTGTTCGGCGGGGTCGATGCCCAGCGAGACGAGGCTTTGAATATAAAGATCCAGTATATTGGAGGGCGCGGGTTTTATCAGTACCTGATACTGGTAGTAATGCTGCAGACGATTGGGGTTTTCGCCATAGCGCCCGTCCGACGGGCGTCTGGATGGCTCCACATACGCCACGCGCCAGGGCTCCGGGCCCAGCGCGCGCAGCGAGGTCGCCGGATTCATCGTGCCGGCGCCCACCTCGATGTCACAGGGCTGTTGCACAACGCAGCCCTGTTCCGCCCAGAAACGCTCGAGCCTGAAATAAACATCCTGAAAATTCAAAAAACCCGCCTCCCATGATCCGTAATTCTGTCAAATTCTTATTTTAGCAGAAAGATCTGCGTAAACGTTCAAACTCAAGGGGGCTCCAGGGGAGCAGGGGAACGTGTCCCCGAGCTCCTCTGGAGCCCCCGAAGCCTTTCGCCGGCTTTTGCCAGGGAGGGCGATGCGGGGTTTGAACGCTTACGTTGGGGGTATCCGTTCAAATGGGGTAAAATCACCGAGCTCCCTGAAGACGGACTTGACAATTTCGATGAAGACGTTGATAAAATTAGGCTGCATGCCGTCCGACCTGTAAACGAGGTCGAGCGTATAGGGCGGCAGGTCGTTTTTGATGGGGAAGACGTAAAAATCTTCTGTGTCCAACTTTTGCAGTACCGGGGAACGATAGAGGTACATCCATGAGAACAACCCCACGCCGCAGCCTTTTTTGCTGAGCTGATAGATCAGCTCGTGGTTGGAGGTTTCAAACACGACCTGGGGATTGACGTGAGGGGCGGAAAATATCTGGTCGACGGCGACGCGTAAACGATTTCCTTTGGGCAGCATGAGGAACGGGAAATTCTTCATCTGCAAAAGATCCACTCCGTCGTGACAGGACAGGAGAAATTCGCGCCACTTTCCAGGCATGCAGGTCTGCAGCAGCTCGGCGCTGAAGGCGCAATAAAACAGGTCCTTAGCCAGTGCATAACGGCAGGTGTCGAGGCGGACGGGGGCGTTGATGCCGATGTAGAGGTCTATTTCGTTCTCCTGCATCAGCACATCCAATTTTGAGGTCATATTCTCCACCAGCGAGATTACGATATGAGGCTGGACCTGGCGGTACCGTTCCCATATCAGGGGCATAAATATGTTGCTGGCCGAACGGATGAAACCCACCAGGAGCCTGGCCTTTTTGTTCTCGACAACGTCGGCGAGGCTGGCGTTCATAAGCCTTTCATCCTCGACGAGGCGCATGGCGTAAAAGGCCATGTGTTCGCCCGCAAGGGTCAGTCTCAGATTGGGTTTACGTTCAAACAGCACAACTCCATACTGCTCTTCCAGCTTTTGTATGTGAGAGCTCAGGGCCTGCTGCGAGATATGCAGATTCTGTGCAGCGCGTGTGAAGCTCATTTCCTTTACGGCAGCGAGAAAATAGGAAAAGCGGCGAAAATCCATAATTTCCCCCCTCACAATGTTCCAATTGTCGAAGTATAGGAATAAACCTGTTGGATTTTAAACCCGTACGGATGATAACATAAAGACATTCAAACCACTAATTCAGGCAAAGTGCATCGCGGCATCATAAACGACAGATTTTCGTCTTTCAGGAGCTTAGAGTTTAGAAGAATAAACGGACCTTTTACATCTTCAATCAAATTCATCAAAGGCATTTCACGGAACTCTATTTTAGCAGCAGAAGGAGGCAAAATTGTTTATGGACAGGTTAAGCAATGCAGTTCCCGTGGGAGAGGGGTTGCTCACGACGCCTCTGTCGCCGGCGGAGAATGTCCGCATCAACGGGAGCAGATGCAGCGAATGCGGTGAAGTGATGCTGGGGAGCTACAAGAGCTGCGCGAACTGCGGCGGCGAATCGATGCAGCAAATCCCGCTGGGCAAACGCGGGAAGGTCTGGACGTACACCGTCATCCGCCATCAGCCGCCGGGGCAGTATCGTGGACCAAAAGATCCCTTCGTCCCTTTTGCGGAAGGTCTCGTGGAGCTGCCGGAGGGCATTCGTGTCGTATCCGCGCTGGATTGTGACCTCGAGAAGGTGCATATCGGCATGGAGGTAGAGCTGGTCGTTTATGAGCTTTATCAAAACGAGCAGGGCCAGCCCGTTATGGCCTTCAAATTCAAAGCGGTATAGAGGGAGGGAACAGGCAATGAGAGAAATCGTTATCATTGGAGCCGGCATCCATCGGTTTGGCCGTTTTGACGATGAATCCTACATCCAGATCGGCCAGGAAGCCGCAAGAAAGGCTTTACAGGACGCCGGCGTGGCGTGGAAAGATATCCAGTCGGCCTACGTATCGACGCAATACCTGCCCTCCACGGTGGGGCCTAAAATCCTCAAACCCTTCGGCGCTACCGGCATTCCCATTATGGACATGGAATCCGCCTGCGCGAGCGGCGGCTCGACGCTGCGTCAGGGAATGCTGAGCATAGCCTCCGGCGCTATCGACATCGCGCTGGTGCTGGGTGTTGAAAAAATGCCGCGAGGCTATATGGACCCCCTGCAGATTTATTATCCCTGGCAGGTCGACATGGGGCTTTCCACAAATCCCAGCTACTGGGCCATGCGCGCGCGCCGCCATATGCATGAATACGGCACCACGGAAGAGCATATCGCCAAAATAGCCTTTAAAAACCACAAAAACAGCGTTCACAATCCCAACGCCATGTACCGGAAGGAATTTTCCATGGAACAGATTCAGACGTCCAAGCTGGTGTGCGACCCCATCCGCCTCCTCGAGATCTGCGCGCCCAACGAAGGCGCGGCGGCGGTGGTCATTTGCGCCAGAGAGGCGGCGCAAAAGTACACGTCGAACCCCCCCATCACGATAGCGGCGTGCGTGCACACGCTGGCGGGGTATTCCGCCGATTTTCGCTGTCCGGTAGATTCCCTGAGCGCCAAAGTCAATAACCCCGGGCCGACGGAAGTGACCTCCAAAAAGGCGTACGAAATGGCGGGGATCGGCCCGCAGGACGTGGATTGTTTCGAGGTGCAGGACACCGACGCCTTCTGCGAGCTGGAAATTTATGAGCAGTTGGGTCTGTGCCCGTTTGGCGAGGCTGGCCGGCTGATCGACGAAGGCGTCACGGAGATCGATGGAAAACACCCGGTCAATATGAGCGGTGGCCTTATCAGCAAGGGCGAACCCGTAGGGGCGTCGCACCTGGGACAGGTCTATGAGCTGGTCACGCAACTGCGCGGCAACGCGGGCCCGAGGCAGGTACCCAACGTCAGGACCGCGCTGGGGCAGGTTCTTGGGGCAAGTGGAAACTGTGCGGTGACCATTCTGAAAAAATAGCGGTCACGTTTTACAGGCGCCAACGATGTCTGCGTCAGGAAAGGGCTGAAAATACAATGCGGTTGGAAGATATCAAAAAAGTCTGTGTTATCGGCGCAGGCCTCATGGGCCGTCAGATCGCTTTAAACACGGCATTGTACGGTTACGAGGTGACGCTGACCGACAGTATCCCCGAGGCTCTTGAGAATGCGTCCTCATGGAAGGACGACTATCTGGCGGGGCGACTTCAAAAGGGCCGCCTGACTCGGCAGAAAGTGGAAGATGTGGCTTCTCGCCTGCGTCTGGAGTCGGATCCTGCCGTCGCCGTCAGGGGGGCCAATCTGGTGATCGAGGCCATCGTAGAAGACAGGGCAGCCAAAGAGGAACTCCTGAGCAGGATTTCATCGCTTGTTTCGGAAGATGCTCTGATTGCCACCAATTCAAGCTACATGGTCTCGTCCCTCTTTGCGGGTTGCGTCACGAACCCGGCGCGACTGGCGAACTTCCATTATTTCAACCCGGCCCTCGTCATGAAGCTGGTGGAGGTGGTGCAGGGCCCTCACACCAGCGAGGAGACGGTTCGGCTTCTCATGGAGTTCGCGACTTCTACGGGTAAAAGCCCTGTATGGGTGAGGCAGGAGATAGACGGTTTTCTCGCAAACCGCATTTTACGCGCCGTCAACTTCGAGGCCTTTTCCCTGCTGGAAAAGGGAATCGCCAGCTTTCAGGACATCGACATCGCCGTCGAAAACGGCCTCGGTTACCCGATGGGACCGTTCAGGCTGCAGGACCTGACGGGCATCGACCTCGCTTACCACACCGCCATGCGTATCCTGAACGATACGGGGGTCAAGCGCCCGGGGTTCGACATCATCCGGCAGAAGTACGAGGCCGGCGAATGGGGTCGCAAATCCGGCAAGGGGTTTTACGAGTACCCGAAAGAATAAAAACAGCTACAGGAGGAATGTGGGGATTATTAGAGAATAACTTTTACAATTTAGAGAAATAAATTTTGCTTTCCACAAGTATTTAAGAATATTGTAAAATTTATTTTTTAATAATCCCTTGATATGTGGTTGAGCTTGGAAGATTTGCTATGTAGTAATTTAGAAAGGATAAGAAATATTGGCACAGTTAGAAGGAAAGACAGCCTTAGTTACGGGCGCTGCATCGGGTATAGGGTTAGGGATTAGTAAACTCTTTGCGAGTGAAGGTGCGAAGGTTATAATGGCGGATGTCTCTCCACTGATAGTGCAGGAAGCCAAATCTATCTGTGAGAAGGGGCTTTGGGCATATCCTGATATCTGTGATATAAGTATTTCTAAACAGGTGCAAGAAGTTATACGAATTGCAA
>JAISSA010000108.1 GCA_031273365.1 Synergistaceae bacterium | reverse complement strand
GGGTTGGAGCTTTTCGAAACGTCTTTAAAAAAGATCAAAAAGAGCGACGAGAAGCGCATGGTCTACGGGATCGTATACAGCCCGAACGAGGTGGACAGTCAGGGAGAGTACGCGACAGGGGCGGAAATCGAGAAGGCGGCTTACAACTTCATGAAGGGGTTGCGGCTCTTGAACGTGGACGCGCAGCACGACTTCGACCCAAAGGCCGCGTTCGTCGCCGAGAGCTGGATTACGAAGGGTGTAGACCCGCTGTTTTCGAGCGAGCCGGAAGGAAGCTGGGCGGTCGGAATCCGCGTGGAAGATGACGCGCTGTGGGCGGACGTGAAGAAGGGCGAGCTGGCCGGAATCTCGATGGCCGGATACGCGGCGAAGGTCAGGAAGGGAGAGGAAGGGTTTTTGGCGAAGATGGAAGAGCTGCTGACGCGGTTGCTGAAAGGTGCGGACAGAGGCACAGAGGAGAACGAAGAGGAAAAGACTGCGGATGCCGGGGAAAAAGGGGACGCGGAGGAAGTTGCGAAGATCGCGAAGGCGCTGGAAAACCTGCCCGTGCTGCTCGAAGTCATGAAGAAAATCGACGGGCGATTGAAGGTTCTGGAAAATTCCACGCCGGGAAAAATGTCGAAAGGCGTGGACAGAGACGACGCCGACGACGGCGTAAGTTTTGCGTAGGAGGCGGAGGTCGTGACCGACAAAAGTTTCAGGGCAATAATGGAACATTTTCGCAAGGCGGGAGACTTCGCCCCCGAGCTGGTCAACGTCGGCGGCGCTCTGCGGCCGCAGGAATCGGACAAATTCATCGACCTCGTGGTGAAGGGGAACCCCATCCTGTCCCGCGTGACGGTGGACCGGGCGCAGCGCCTGACCAAAGACGTCAACGTCTTCGAACTGCTTCGCGGAGTGCTCCAGCGCGTGCCGCAGGGGACAAAGCCGACGAACTACACCAACTTCGCCAACGTCGGCAAGACGCTGGAAATGAAGGACGCGCAGCTCTTCGCGCGCATTCCCTTCGATTTTTTGCGCGACAACCAGCACAGGTCGAATCTGGAAAACATGGTCAACGGCATCCTGACGACGACCTACGGGAACGACGTCGTGCTGCTGGCTCTGACGGGGACGGCGGACAATTACGCCGGCAACGCCTTCGCGAAGCTGAACGAAGGCTGGCCGCAGCTCGTCAGGGACGCGACCGGCAGTCATAAGGTCGACGTCGCCGACCATACGGGCGGGACGCCCGCCGTGGTGAGCTGGGAGTCCCTGTTCAGCGCGATGGTCGAGCAGTTGCCGGACATCTACAAGGGCGATAAAACGGCGTTCCTGATGAGTCGGGGGGACGCGGAGCTGTACCAGCGTCAGATCGGGCAGATGGTCGGAGGACTCGGGCACCTGCTAAACAAACAGAACCTGACTTATCTGGGGTACGAGATCATCGCACTGAACGAAATGCCCCGGAATTGCGTGCTGTTCACGCCGCTGCCGAACCTGGTCTTCGGGGTGAACACGGCGATGGAGAGATACCGCGAGGTCAGCGGCGAGGAGCGCTGCATCAAGTACACGTTCGACTCGGCCTTCGACTTCCAGGTCGCGGTCGACGACGCGGCGGTCATCGCTTGTGAAATGCCGGCTCCGCCTGCGTAAGGCAGGTCCGGGGGCAGGAGGCAGAGAATGAACACCGAAAAACAGCGTCTGACCGTGTTGAATCGTCTGTCCGCCGAATATCCGGCCTTCGTGTCGCTGGAAGAGATGCGCCAGGACACGAGCCTTTACGAGATCGAATTCCAGCGGGTTGTGGCCTACCTGCAGGAAAAGGCGTACATCGAACTGCGAGACATCAAACACGGGGAAAGCGACGTGTTCGGCGAGGCGCGGATCACGGCAGCGGGAATGGATTACATCGAGGCGCGAAGCCGACAGGTCCGCGCATCCATCATCCGATAGAACCGGCCCAATAGAACGGGTCAATGAATATCGAGATCGACGTCGCGTATCTCCGAACGCTCGGCAACCTGCCGGAGAATCTGCCGGAGGCCCAGCTTCTTCCGCACCTGACGAGCGCCGTTTCGATGGTGAAGGCGTTGCTGGGAGACCGTGAACCGAAGGACGCTGTGGAGGAAGAACGGGTGCGCACGGCGATGGGATGTTTCGCCATGGCGTACGCGCTGCCGGTCCTGAACACCTTCTACCTTTCGCAGGCGGAAAAGGTCCCGAGGCAGGTGGCCCTGACGGATTACGTGTTCCATGAACCCGGCGACGTGCTGAAGCTGGCGGCCTACTGGAAAAATAGGGCCTACGAAGAATTGCGGGAGGTAGGAAGAACCGGAGGGGCCGGGGTGGTAGGCGTCAGCGTTATTTGAACGAAGGAGGCTTTTGTATGGATTTTATCTTGAACGGCCTGGGAATGCTGGGAATGATAATCCTGAGCGCACGGCAGGCACAGATTCCGCCGGAGCTGGTGCTGGCGATCATCGAGACAGAAAGCGGCGGGAATCCTTACGCGGTAAGAATGCACCCGACCTACGCCTACACGATGCCCCAGGCTAAAAAGCCGGCGGCGTGTACGCTGGACACGGAACTGTACCTGCAGCGGTCCTCGCTGGGGCTGATGCAGATCATGGGAGCGACGGCGCGAAGCGTCGGGTTCGACGGATGGCTGCCGGAGCTGTTTCAGCCCGCCCTGAACGTGCAGGTTGGGGTCGGGCACCTGAGCAGCCTCATGAGCAAATATCGGAACAAACATGGGGTAAACGGAGTGATCGCCGCCTATAACGCCGGGAGTCCCCGGAAGCGTCCCGACGGCAAATTCGTCAATCAGGGGTACGTGGACAAGGTACTGAAGGCGATGGAGAAATACGAGCCCGTGGTGAAAGAGAAGGAAGAAGCGGCGGTGGCCGGGGCGCTCGTCGCGCCTGTTGCCGATGAGGCCGACGCCGAAGTCGATCTCGATAAAATGACCAAAAGCGAGCTGCTGGAATACGCGAAAGCTCACGATATCGCCGTGGATTCCAAAGCCAAAATCGACGAAATACGGGATGCCATCAGGGCTTCCGGCGTACTCGACAGGACAGGCGATCGGGGCGAACTTTCCCCCCCGATTCCTTAAAACTTTAAAACTCAGTTTTGAAGCGGTATTAAACGCCTGAAAGAGTTTTTGAAACCTCATGACGGAGCCAAAAACACCAAAAAACCCTGACCAATATTGACTAAATACCCCTCCGACGCGAATAGATGCGTTTTAAGGGGGGTCAGGAGCACAGGGAGACATGGATGTACCGGCAGAAGGAAAAAGTGTTTTTTAAACATGTTTCTAACGGATTTTAACGGGGGTGGAGGATAAGGATGGCACTCAGAAACGACGCATCGGAAATGGACAGGCTCATCGACACCCTGAGAGGGATCATCGGGGCGCTCAACGCCAACGGACTGGGCACCGGCGAATCCATCCCCGTGGCCCTGGCACGGGTGGAGACGCGCCTGGACCACCTGGAAAAAGCGACGGCGAACACCCATAAGCTGCTGATGGGGCTCGTCATCAGCGTCGTGTCGCTGGTCATCAAGATGATTGTTGAAGGGGTATTCCTCCGATGATGATCCCCCGCGTGGAGGACATCCTTATCGCCGAACTGGAGCGCCGGATCGTAGCGGCCATGCCCGACACCGCGCCTGGCGACGGTACAACCCCGGAAACATTCATCACGGTGATCGAGGAGCGGACGGTCACGCGGAACGTGCAGGAGCAGAATGCCCTGACGATCTTCGCCTGGGTGACGGCGGAGATCGCGGTCATCGTATACAGCCAGAAACGGCGTTACGACTACTCCCCTCTGCTGGCCGACTTCGCCGGGAACCCCATGATCAAGCTGGGCGACGGTGTTTTTGCAAAAGTAGAAATCGAGAAATCCGAGGCCGTGGAAGGGCCGTATTTGAGCAACGACGCATGGCTGTTCAAAGCGACCTACCCGATCGTCGGGGTGGAAGACGGTCGGACATGGCAGCCCCCGAATATAGCGAACGTCACGGTCGGGGTGCAGGAAATCTACCCCCGAACCGCCGCGGAGTAATGCTTTGAACAGCGAGATCGAGCGCCGCATCAGCGAACTGTGTCGCGTCGGAGTCATATCCGAAGTGCAGCCGGAAAAAGGCCTGTGCCGGGTGAGTTTCGGCGAACGGGTGTCTCCGCTGTCTCCGTGGTTCACGCGGCGGGCGGGCAAAGATAAGGAATTCTGGCACCCGGATATAGGGGAACAGGCAATCTACTTCTCCCCCTATGGAGACGGCAGCGAAGGGTTCGTCATGGTGGGGCTGTTCAGTAACAAAATGCCGCTGCCGGAGGGTACGAAGGAGGGGCTTCACATCGTCGAGTACGAGGACGGGACACGGATGGAATACGACCGGGTGAACCACGTTTTTTCCTTCACGGACAGCCACGGGAGCGCCATAAAAATGGCGGGCGGCTACATCGACCTGCTCCCGGCCATACGGGTACGGATCCGGAAGGGCGGGAAATAGGATGCCGCTGGCGACCTGCGTCGAGCACGGAACGAGCGGAACGTGTGACATTGGGTTGAAGTGCTGCCCCCACGGGCGCAGCGGGACGAACGCCGAAGGAACGGAACTGTTCGAAAGCGAGGGGAAGCTGGTGCATCTCCTCACGCACCACGGGCCGACGCATTGCCCGCACGGCGGGACTTTCGCGTCGGTGCAGGGCGCGGAGCTGATCGAAGTCGAAGGGTTGCCCGTGACGCTGATCGGGCACACGACCCAATGCGTGGCCTGCGGACAGACTGGGGCTCACGTTGAGGGAACTGACCTTCTGGAAGTGGACTTTTAGCGGAAAGGAGCGGTGAATTATGGCGGGAGTGCTGGACCTTATCCCCGAAGTAGGAAAGCTTATCGACCGGTTCGTCCCCGACCCGCAGAAGAAGCTGGAAGCGGAGCGAATGATGAGGGAGCTGGACATCCGGGAAATCGAGGCGCGCGCGGGTGTACAGAAAGCGTGGCTGTCGAACAATTCGCTGTTTGTGTCCGGAGCCATACCGACAATCCTGTGGATGGTCAGTCTGGTGATTTTCTTCAACCACATTCTGGCTCCGCTTTTTGGCGGTTTCGGTATTGTCGTCCCGACGCTGGAGCTGCCGCCCTGGTACTCGAGCCTCGCCGGCACCATAGTGTTGGGTCTGCTTGGGAAGAAAGCGTGGGATTCTACCGAGCTGAACTGGCATGGAGAAACGATAAAGGGGGCAAAAGAGAAGGTACAGGCGGAGATCGAGACGCCAAAAACCCAGTCTCCTGTCGCACCTGTTGAGAAAAATGCAAAATCCCCGACCGACGGGAGGGCCGACGCAACCCAATTCGGACCCCCCGAAGGGGTAACGGGTGAAGGGGGCACGCCCCCTTACGATGTGGACGCCCGCCTGCGGGAACTGTGCAGAGAAAAGGGCATTGAGCCGTGACGCCCACCGGCATGTCCCGAACGCCTGAAGACGGGCGCTTTGCCGTTATGGAGCCACTCGCGCATATCCGGCAGTCCGTCATGGACATCGTGACGACGCCGATCGGAACGCGCGTGATGTTGCCCGAGTACGGATCGAAGGTCCCGCGTCTCGTCGACAACCCCGTGACGCAGAGCTGGAAGCTGGAGGTCTACTCGGCCGTCGCGGACGCCCTGCACCGCTGGGAGCCGCGCGTGCAAATCGAGCGCGTACAGATCGATGCCGTCGGGCCGGGGTATGTCGAGTTGACGGTCCGGTACAGGCTTCAGGATGGAACCTATGAAATAGCAGGGTTTACGGTGGGTGAATGAGAAATATTATCGACCTGTCGAAGCTTCCGGCCCCGCAGCTTATTGAAGAGCTGGATTACGGCGTTATCGTCGCGGCAATGCGGACTAAACTGCGCGAGCTGCTGCCGGAATGGACCGGGTACGAGCTGGAGAGCGATCCGGCGAACAAGGTGCTGGAGGTCGCGGCGTACCGGGAGATGCTCCTGCGCCAGCGCATTAACGAGGCCGCGCGCGGCGTCATGATCGCCTTCGCCACTGGCAGCGATCTGGATCACCTTGCGGCGTTCTATCCCGAAACGCGCCTCCCCGGAGCACTGGCGACGTTTACGGCGACATTGACGCTGTCGACAGCGCTGGAGATGGACGTCACGATTCCGGAGGATTACCGGATCGTGGCGAAGAACGGGAAGATCGAGGCGCGCCTGATGCAGACTGCGACCATCCCCACAGGGGCGACGACGGGCAGCGGGCTGTTTGAAATTATTCAGCCCGCCGGAATGGATGCCAACGGCATGGATTATCCAACCGGCTGGGACGCGATAACGCCGCTGCCGTTCGTGGTGAAGGTCGAACAGACCGAGCCGGCGCACGGCGGCAGCAACACGGAAAGCGACGAAGATTTCCGCCGCCGCGTCCGGGAATCGCTGCACCAGTACAGTACCGCCGGGGCGTGGGGGGCATATTGCTACCACGCAAAGGGGGCGGACGCGCGGATTAAGGACGTCGAGGCGTGGAGTCCGGAGCGTGGCTGCGTGACTGTGGCGGTGCTCTCGGCCGAGGGCGACGGCACGGCGGATGATGCGATGCTCCAGCGTGTCGAGGAGGCGCTTTCCGGTGAGGACGTGCGCCCCGGAACGGACAGGGTCACGGTGACGGGGGCGGAAATTGTGCAGTATAAGGTACAGGCCATGCTCAACATGTATCCCGGCGTCGCGGGCGGCCCCCCGCTGATCGACGCGCAAAAACGCATCAAGGCAAAAGTCATGGAGTTACACGGCCTCGGGAAAGACGTGCCACGGACGGCACTCATAGCGGCAGCGCACGTCGAGGGGGTCAAAAGCGTCGATCTGATTCAGCCGGAGGCAGACATCATCGTTGAGCGTCATCAGGCCGCCTGTTGCATCGACGTGACAGCAGGCAGCCAACTCGCCAATGATCGCTGATTCCCTGCTGCCATCGAACGCGTCGGCGTCAGAACGTGCACTGGCCATCGCTGCGCGTTTCGGCGACGACATACTGCCAGAGGACGTAAAAACCCTCTGGCAGCCGAACGAGGCAGCACCAGAATTCCTGCCCTTCATGGGCTGGGGGCTGCACGTAGACTTCTGGCGCGACGCTCTCCCGGACAAAGCGAAGCGAAGCCTTATCGCGGAGTCATTCGAGTGGCATCGGCAGGAGGGGACGTTCGGGGCGATCCGGCGAATCTGCGAGGCAGCGTTTGGAGAAACAGCCATTGAAGCGTGGCACCAATACGGCGGAGAACCTTATTCGTTCCGGATCACGGCCGGACAGATACCGCTGCAAAGTCAGGCGGACTGGGATGCTCTGACTGAGGCGATCTACACAGCGAAAGCTTTACGCGACTGGCTGGACACGATAACCATCCAGCGGGAGGCCGGGATGGCAATCCGCTACGGGCATGGCAGCGTGCAGTCCGGACAAATGACCATCATGCATCGCCCGACAAACGCGCAAACCGACGGCACGGTTATGGTCGGCATCGGGAGTCAAAAAAGCGGAGAAGTCTGCCTTTACCATCGCCCGACAGACGCGCAAACCGAAGGGGCGCTGATGGTCGGTATCGGCAGCAAAAAGAGCGGAGAAGTCTGTCTCTATCATCGCCCGACCAATGCGGAATCCACGGGAACGATAACCCATGGAACAGGCAGCGTGAAGGCGGGCACGATTAAAGTCTTTTATCGCCCCTCTGAAGGCATCGCAACAGGGGACGCGAAAATTGGCGTCGGCACGCTCACGGGCGGCAGGGTCGAAGTAGTGCATCACGAACGAGTCCCCGGCCCCGAGGAGCAGGT
>JAISSA010000097.1 GCA_031273365.1 Synergistaceae bacterium | reverse complement strand
CTGGAAGAATGTCGTCGCAGGGAGGGCAGCAACTTCACGCTCGCGTTTCTCGGGGACGGGACGACCGACTATCGGCTCGAGCTGACCTGCCTGCACGAGCACACGCAACCGTACGACCTCGGGGAGAACGAGTCGCACGTGGCCTTCGAGGTGGAGGATTTCGACGCCGCCCACAAACTGCACGAGGAGATGGGCTGCATCTGCTACGAAAATCACGCCATGGGGCTCTATTTCATAGAGGACCCGGACGGTTACTGGCTGGAGATACTGCCCCGCCGCCCCTGAGTCCGTCAATTTTTATCGAGAGACTCTGAAGTCGAGTTATGTTATGATAAGGTCAATGGTTAAAATGCAACAGAGTGTCCGGGGTTTCAGGCGGCCCGCCGGGGGCGAACAATAAACGGGCAATACAGTAGACCGAATCCAAAGGGGTTGCTGTTACGGCGATTCGTACAAAAGCACTTTTGCTCATTATATTCATCGTGGCGCTGATTACCGTCGCCAGCACGGCGACGGGCATGTATTTCAGCCAGTTTCATATCGTGGAAACCATTGAGTATGATATGAAGGTCGTCGGGAAAATAGCGGTCAAACTGGTTTCCAGCAATCTCCGCCTGCTGAAAACGGAAGCTGACGCCGTTGCGGCGATCGCTTTAGCCGCTGCTGTCCATGACGCCGAAACCGGCGCGGAGGAACAGACGCTGCCGGGCGTGCTGGAAGAACAGGCGAAAAAGCGCAACTATCTTTCGCTTGCGGTCATGGATTCAAAAGGCATTGTCGTCGCTTACGGCGAAACCGCGCCGGTGGATGATTTTGTCGAGGGCCAGTATGCCCGCCGCGCGTTCATCGGCGAAAGAGTCATCACCACCACGGCAATGGACAGCCGCGGGCAGCTGGTTATGCGGGTTTGCGTTCCCATGGGCTCGCGTATTCTGGTTGCCACATTGCCGGGCATGTTGCTCAGCGACCTTATATCTGAATTCAGGATATGGACTTCCGGCAATATTTTTATCGTGGACAAAACCGGCGCCATGATCGCCAATGTCCGTCCGCAGATGGTTCTGGAACGATATAACCTTGTTCGGGTCGCCGAGGAGTACAGGGGAACGGATCCCTCCGTCAAAGAGGCCGGCCGATTTTACAGCGCCATGATACAGGGCAGGGCAGGCGTCGGAATTTATCGTTTTGACGGGACCGATCGCGTTTGCGCCTATACTCCCGTCGGCGGATCGGATGGCTGGATGCTGGGCGTCGTCGCCGTCGTTGAAGAGAGTCCTTCCCTGCGGATTCATTATGTTTTGCTGATTTCAGCCGCTATCTTTCTGGGGTTGGGAATCGTCGTCGCGTTTTTTGCGTCGAGCGCCATCGCAAAACCCTTCAGGATCATCAACGAACAAAACCTGCATCTGTCTGCTCTGAAGGAAACGGCGGAGGCGGCGTCCCGGTCGAAGAGCGATTTTTTATCGAACATGAGCCACGAGATGCGCACGCCGATGAACGCGATCATCGGAATGACGGCCATCGGCAAATCCGTTGCCGCCATAGAGCGGAAGGACTACGCTTTCGAGAAAATAGAGAACGCGTCCACGCACCTGCTGGGCGTCATCAACGACATTCTGGACATGTCGAAGATTGAGGCGAACAGGCTGGAGCTGTCTTTCACGGAGTTCGAGTTCGAAAAGATGCTCCAGAAGGTTGTCAACGTCATCAACTTCCGCGTGGAAGAAAAACATCAGAACTTCACCGTCTACATTGGCAGGGACATTCCGCGCGTTCTGGTCGGCGACGACCAGCGGCTCGCGCAGGTGATAACGAACCTGCTTTCGAACGCCGTGAAATTCACCCCGGAATACGGGAACATCAGCCTGGACACGCATTTTCTGGCGGAAGAAGACGGCCTCTGCACCGTGCAGATCGAGGTGACGGACAGCGGCATAGGCATCAGCGAGGAGCAGCAGGCGCGGCTGTTCAACTCTTTTCAGCAGGCCGAGAGCAACACGTCGCGCAGGTTCGGAGGCACCGGGCTCGGCCTCGCGATATCGAAGCGTATTGTGGAGATGATGGGCGGGCGGATATGGATAAAATCGGAACTCGGGAAGGGGGCGACCTTCGCCTTTACCATACAGGCCCGGCGCGGCGTTAAGGAGGAACAGCGCAGCCTGGTGAATCCCGGCGTGAACTGGAGCAACGTCCGCATCCTGATAGCGGACGACGCGCCGGAAGTTCGCGAGTATTTCGAGGACGTCGTGCGTGGACTTGGGGCCGCCTGCGATACCGCCTCGAATGGAGAGGAGGCCGTTGCGCTTATCGAACGCAACGGCCCTTACGACATCTATTTTGTGGACTGGAAGATGCCCGGCATGGACGGCATAGAGCTTTCACGCCGGATAAAGGGAGAAAGCACGGGCAATTCCGTGGTGATCATGATTTCCTCCATGGAATGGAACGTCATAGAGAACGAGGCAAAGAGCGCGGGGGTGAACAAATTCCTGCCGAAGCCGCTTTTCCCCTCTACGATAGCGGACTGCGTCAACGAGTGCCTCGGCGTGGAAAACCTGTCTGCGACGGAGAGCCCGCAGGATGGAGAAACGGATTGTTTCGATGGATGCCATGTTCTGCTGGCCGAGGATATCGAGATCAATCGGGAGATCGTTCTGGCGCTGCTGGAGCCGACGGCGCTCGCCATCGACTGCGCGGAGAACGGCGCGGAGGCCCTGAAGCTCTTCTCCGAAAACCCCGATCGTTACGACGTCATCTTCATGGACGTGCAGATGCCGGAGATGGACGGGTATGAGGCCACACGACGCATCCGCGCGCTGGACGTCCCCGGAGCGAAAACCATCCCCATCGTCGCCATGACGGCCAACGTGTTCAGGGAGGATATTGAAAAATGCCTGGACGCGGGCATGAATGACCATGTGAGCAAGCCGCTGGATTTCAACGATGTATTGGAACGGCTGCGCAAATATCTGGGTAAACGTTCAGGCTCGGGGGAGCGGAGAGCGCCTTCACGCCCGATCGGCCCCCGGGCTTCGCTGAAGAAAGAGGGAGAAGAGAAGAAAGGGGGAGAAGATGCGTAAAATATTTTTAATATTTTTAATTATGTTCCTGTGTGCGGCGGCAGCGGCCCTCTGGTTTTTCGCCCGTTCAGGCGGGATGCCGGCTTCCGGCCTGAACGCGAGCGGGGATAAACAATCCGCGGTCGAGGCGATCGATGACGGGATGCTGAGAATCTGCTTTATCCCGAAAAACCTGGGCAATCCTTATTTCGAGGCCCTGAGTTCAGGTTTTTACGACGCCATTGCCGAACTGGGCGAGGAAAATTTTAGCTATGTCTACAGCGGGCCGGAGACCGCAGAAGCGGACAGCCAGATTCCATACGTGGAGGAGGCCGTTCAAAACGGAGCGGACGCCATATTCATTGCGGCAAATTCCAACGACGCCCTGAACGACGCCTTTGACGCCGCGCGTAAGGCCGGCGTGCGCGTCTACATCATCAACCAGGACATTCCCGGCAGCGAAGCGCACAGGGACGCCGCGATCATGCCCGTCAACTTCGACGCCGTCGGCGCCGCGCAGATGAAGCTGCTGGCCGAACAGATGGGCTACGAGGGCCGCTTCGCCATTTTGTCCGCCACGGCCGACGCCCCCGACCAGAACACCTGGATTGAGCTTATCAAAGCGGAGCTGGAAAACAATCCGGCATATGAAAAGATGGAACTTCTGGAAATTGTTTATGGCGACGACCAGCCTGAAAAATCCGCCGCGGAGATGGAAGCCTTACTGTCAAAATACCCTGACCTGGAAGGCGTCATTGCGCCCACCGCCGTTGGCCTTCCCTCTGCCTGCAAAGTCATACAGGCCAGAGGACTTGCCGGTAAAATCAGGATTATCGGGCTGGGGCTTCCCTCCGAGATGGCCGAGTTCGTGCGGGACGGCACGTGTGGTGGCTTTCAGTTGTGGAATCCGCCATACGAAGGCTACCTTGGCGTCTATATGGTGTGGGCGGAAAAGAAGCAGGGATTTTCTCCGGCGCCGGGCGCCAGGTTTCCGGCGGGCAAACTGGGCGAGTACACTATTTTACCAAACGGGCAAATACTGACCCTTACAGATCCCATGCAGTACGATAAGTCCAACATTGAAAAATATGCCGTGCTGTTTTGACTGTAAACGTTCAGGTTCAGGGGGACGTGTCCCCTCGCCCGTTCGCCCCTGGGGTTCACTGGCCCTCCCCCTGAAACCCCCGATGTCGCCCTGAGCGGCTGCCAGGCAAGGCTGAACCGCACGAGACCTGAACGGACGGATTCGGTCGCCGTGCAGGGAAAGCACCCTTTCGACGCCTGAAGCGACGGCAGGGTCGTGTTCAGAGAGGGGAAGCCGCCTCCAGAGCTTTTTGCAGAACGTCCCACCCGGTTCGGTCGATTGCGGTTCGGAAGCGCTCTCCGGGTTTCGCGTACCTCTCGAAAAAATCCAGAGCGGCGTCGGCGGCCAGAAAAAGCGCCTCCCTGTCCGTGACGATGGGAAGGAGCTCTTTGCCCTGCGCGATGCGGTTTCCGAAAGTGCCGCCGAAGGAAAGGATGTAGCCGGGCTGTCCCTTCCATGCCCCGAACGGACAGGATTTGACGCACCTTCCGCAGTTGTTGCACTTCGGCCCGTCCAGCTCCAGACGATCCTCGAGGACCGTGATGGCATGGGTCCGACAGGCCCCGGCGCAGACGTTGCAGAAGGTGCAGGACTCCCTGTCCCACTGAATCAGGTAACCGCCCTTCACCCCGAGGTCGTTTTCCTCCGCCTTGAGGCAGTTGTTCCGGCAGCCCGTCACTCCAAACTTGAACTTGTGGGGCAACGTCCTTCCGAAGTACCGCTCCGATATTTCCGCGGCCAGCCCGGAGGTGTCGATACAGCCGCCGGGACATATCGCGCTGCCCTGACAGGCCGTCACGGTGCGCACCCTGGGCCCGCAGACGCCGGTATGGACGCCCCCCTCCAGCAGTTCCGCCTTCACGGCGTCGATGTCCTCCAGTTTTATGAAGGGAATTTCGACCCCCTGCCGGGACGTCAGATGCACGTGCCCGTCGCCGTACTTTTTCGACGCGCCGGCGATGGCGACGATCTGCTCGGCCGTCAGGTTTCCGCCCACCACCTTGAGCCGCAGCGAAAAGTTGTTCTTTTGTTTCTGGCGCATGAACCCGCCGTCCTTAAGCGCCCTGTAATCCAACTCTGCCATGCGAAAATTCTCCCCCTCCGAATCCGCGCCGCTGAGCCTGTCCTGCACGGGATTCCCGTCGTTCCTGTCCCTTCAGAGCAAAA
>JAISSA010000083.1 GCA_031273365.1 Synergistaceae bacterium | reverse complement strand
GGCTGCGCGACGTTCGAGTCTCTGCCCCCCGCGGCGCAGCGTTACGTCGAGTATATTGAAAAACACGCGGGCGCTCCGGTAAAGCTGATCGGCGTCGGCGGAGACCGAACGCAGACGATAAACCGGGGGCTCTAAACGAAAAGGCCCCGCGGAGGACGGGGTTTATTTTTACAATGTCCACAGGTTAAGCCCAAACCGCGGGGCTCTGCCCCTCGGGAAAAAACCCCGCAGGAGACGAGTCCCCTGACCCCGTTAATTTTTCCCGGTTCCTGTTGACATTTTTTATTTTTTTATCCTGGGGGAAGGCTCCATGCTTCTGACCGACATACGTTTTTGCACGCAGGACCACCTCGACCAGATTCTGGCGGCCGACCGGACCTCGCTCCATCCCTGGCCGGAACGCGTCATCTCCCTGGATCTGGTCGGCGGCGCCGGCAGCCTGAGCTACCTGGGGGCCTTCGCCCCGATGGGAGACAGGCTGCTGGGCTACGCGGTGCTGGGCGAGGAGAAGGGCAACGGACTGCTCATGAATCTGGTGGTCGTTCCGGAATATCGACGGCGGGGCATTGGCCAGCAGCTCGTCGTCTCCGTCGCGGAGTGCGCCGTCGAGCTCGGGTTCCCGAGGCTGACCCTGAGGGTGCGCTATTCCAATCACGCGGCTCTGAGACTTTACAGAAGCCTTGGGTTCAGAAGCGACGCCACCCGCGAAAGCTTCTACAGCAACGGTGACGTCGCGTTTTTCATGAGCCTGAAGCTGCCTCTGGTCCTGAAGGGAGACGAAAGCCGGTGAAGCCGGGGGCTCCCAGGGCCTACATTCCCAGGGCCTACATTCCCTTCGAAGACGGCTCTGCCGTCGCGTTCGACGGCAAAAAGTTCACGATCCACAGGCAGCCCGTCGAGATCGACGCGGACCTCAGAGCCCTGCCCGAGGGACAGGCGGTGCTCGCGTGGCGGCAGCGAAGGGGCGAGATCGTCCGGGCGCTGGAGGCCGCGTGGTGGAAGCTGGAGGAACGCCGCAGGCAGGAGGAGACCAAAAAGGTGTACTCTAAACCTCCGACGGTTGCCCCACCATCGCGCTGATCACCTTCACCGCGCCGTCGATGCCCGTGAAACTCGTGTTGACCGCGAGATCGTACAGTTTCAGGGTCCCCCATTCCTCGTTCGCGTAATGCTCGTAGTAGTTCCTTCTGCCCCTGTCCACCTGCGTCAGGCGTGACTCGGCCTTCTCCTCCGGGATGCCGTATTCGCGGGTGATGCGGTGAAGGCGGTCCTTCGCGTCGCCGTAGACGAACACCCGCACGAGCCCCGGGCGGTCACGCAGAATGTAGTTCGCGCAGCGTCCGATGATGACGCAGTTTTTTTGTTCCGCAATCTCCTCGATGGCCTTTGACTGAGCGAAAAAAACCTGATCACAGATGGGAACGCTGACCTGAGAAAAAATGCCCGTCGACACGTAGCCGCCAATGGCCATGTTGAACAGAAATTTGCTGGTGGCCTCTTCTTCTGCCTGTTCGAAGATGTGGGGGTCCAGGCCGCTCTTTATCGAGGCCAGATTGATCAGCGCCCTGTCGTAAAAGGCAAGCCCCAGCTTTTCGGCAAGTTTCTCCCCCACCTGCCGCCCCCCGCTGCCGAACTCCCTGCTGATGGTGATGATCAGGTTCTCCATTTGTTCGCCTCCTCATGATGGTTTGAACGAATACAGAAATTATAACGCGGAAGAGCCGTCTGCAGCCCTCCGCCGACCTGCCCGTTTCGGCAGGCGTTTAAGCCCCACATCGCCCACCCGGCCTGAACGTTTACGAATTTTTCAGGAGTATTTTGACAAACGGGCCCACGTAAGGTATATTTAAACAATTCACATATCGCTTGGGAACAGGGAGGCCTTAATCGTACGAATTCCAGCCCGGACGGGCACTATTAAAAGGAGTGGATGATATTATGTTCGGAAAATTTACCCGCGTGTTTTTTGTCATGACGTTTTTGAGCCTGTTGCCGGTCGCTGCGGCGGTCGCTTCTCAGACGATAGTTTTCACCAACAACCAGTGGGACAGCCAGATGTTTCACAACGAAGTCGCAAAGTTCATCGTCGAAAATGGATTCGAGGGCTATGAGGTGGAATTTTCCACCGGGTCGTCCACGCTGAACTGGCAGGGCATGATCAACGGCGACGTGGACCTCGACATCGAAAGCTGGACGGACAACGTCGCCACCTATCAGGACGACGTCGCCCGGAAGGATATCGTTCCTCTGGGGATTCTGGTGCCCGACAGCGCTCAGGGCTTCTACGTCCCCCGTTACGTCATCGAGGGCGATCCCGAGCGCGGCATCAGTCCTGTGGCTCCCGATCTGAAGAACGTGGCGGACCTCGTCAGGTACGCCGACGTGTTCAAAGACCCCGAGGCCCCCGGCCGGGGGCGTATCTACGGGGCAATCCCCGGGTGGATGATCGACGAGGTTCTGTTCAAAAAATACGAGTACTACGGACTGAACGAGGGATACAACTATTTCCGTGTGGGCAGCGAGGCCGTGCTCTTCGCGTCTCTGGCCGGCGCGTACAACCTGGGCGAGCCGTGGGTCGGGTATTGCTACGAGCCCACGTGGATCACGGGCAGGCTGGAGGTCGTGCTGCTGGGCGACGCGCCTTACGACCCCGACCTCTACCGGAAGGGGGCGTGCGAAATTCCCAAACAGGCCCTTCGGATCGTCTGTGGAGGGCATTTCCCCGAAAAGGCCCCGGAGCTTCTCGATTTTTTCAAAAAGTACAGGACGGGCTCCGCCCTCGTCTCCGAGGCTCTGGCGCACCTCGAGGAGACAAAGGAAAACCACGCCCGGGCGGCCGTGTGGTTCCTGAAGGAGCACGACGCGCTTTTGGACGGCTGGCTGACCCCGACGCAGGCGAAGAAGGTACGCGACGCCCTGTCCAGTCTGTAAATTCCCGGTTTGCAGGTTCGCCCCATGATGTACGACTGGATTTTGAAATTTCCTCAGGCTTTTGTCTTCAACCCCGGCAGCGCCATCGACGACGGCATACGGCAGTTCAGCCGAAATCACCGGGCCTCGCTCTCCGCGATCAAGAGCGTTACGGTCTGGATGCTCAACGGCATCGAGGCGCTTCTGGGCATGATTCCCTGGTGGGCGCTGATTTTGCTGGTGATCTGGGCGGGCTATAAAACCGGCCGCAGGTGGTGGATCGGCTTCCTTTACGGGGTGATGCTCTTTTTCATTGGAACCTTCGGGCTGTGGAAGCTGATGCTCGAAACGCTTTCCATTATCGTGGTCTCCGTTTCGCTGGCGCTGGCGCTGGGGTTTCCCATGGGCGTGGTGGTCGCCATGAACCGCCACGTCGAGACGGTCATGCAGCCCGTTATGGACTTCATGCAGACGATCCCGTCCTTTGTCTACCTGATCCCGGCGGCGATGCTCTTCAGCGTGGGCAAGACTCCCGCCGTCATGGCGACGCTGATCTATTCTGTCGTGCCGATGATCCGCCTGACCAGTCACGGGATACGACACGTGGACCGTGAGGTCGTCGAGGCGGGAATCGCTTTCGGCTCCAGCCGGTTGCAGCTTCTGTTCAGCGTTCAGGTGCCCCAGGCCCTGCCCACCATCATGACGGGCGTCAACCAGACCATCATGATGGCAATGGGGATGGTGGTCACCTGCGCCCTGATCGGCGCTAACGGGCTGGGCATGGAAATTCTGGTCGCCACCAACCGGACGGAGATGGGACGCGCCCTGATGCCCGGCGTTTCGATCGTCTTTATCGCCATCATTCTGGACCGCCTGACCCAGGGGTCCATCAGGAAAAGAAGCGGGAAAGACCGATGAGCCGGGAAAACTCCGACGTGCTCCTGAGCGTTCGGCATCTTCGCAAGTTCTTCGGGATCAACCGGACGGCGGCGCGGAAAATGCTGCAGGAAGGCGCCGGCAAGAACGACATCCTGAAGAAGACCGGCGTAACCGTGGCGGTGAACGACGTGTCGTTCGACGTGGAGCGGGGGAAGATCTTCGCCCTGATCGGCCTGTCCGGCAGCGGCAAATCGACCGTCGTGCGCTGCGTCAACATGCTCCAGCGCCCCTCCTCCGGCGAGATCCTCTTCGAGGGGCGCGACGTCGTTCGCATGGACAAAAGGGAGCTGTACGAGCTGCGGCGTTCCAAAATATCCATGGTGTTCCAGAGCTTCGGCCTGATGAATCACAGAAACGTTCTGGGCAACGTGGCCTACGGGCTGGATGTCCGCGGGGTCGGCAGAGGCGAGCGCGAGCGCAGGGCAATGGAGATGATCGAGCTGGTCGGGCTCGAAGGCTGGGAGAACAAATCGATCGACGACCTCTCCGGCGGAATGAAGCAGCGCGTCGGCATCGCCCGCGCCCTCTGCAACGATCCCGAGCTTCTTCTGATGGACGAGCCCTTTTCGGCGCTGGATCCTCTGGCCCGGCGCGACATGCAGTTCGAACTGCTTTCGATACAGAAGAAACTGGGCAAGACCATCGTGTTCATCACCCACGACATCGACGAGGCCTTCAAGATGGGCGACACGGTGGGCATCATGCGCGACGGACGCGTCGAACAGCTGGGGACGCCGACGGAGCTGGCGCTTTCCCCGGCCAACGATTACGTCAGGGAATTTCTGAACAGCATCGACAAAACGAAGGTTTTGAGCGTGCGGCACATCATGATCACCCCGTCCTGCCTGATTCGCGAGCAGGCCGATCCCCTGACCGCCATCAGGGAGATGCGCGTGAACGACGTCTCGACGGCCTACGTGATCGGCCGGGGGATGGAGTTCATCGGCATCGTGACGCTGACCGCCGCGCTGCAGGCCAGGCTCGACAAACTTTCTTCGGTCTCTTCCATTATTACGCGCGACGTGCCGCAGGTGGGGCATGACGTTCTGATCGGCGACATCATCGGCGCCGCGTCCGATACCCCCTTCCCCCTGGCCGTCCTCGACGATCGGGGACGCCTCGAGGGCATCGTCAGCCGCGCCGCAATTCTGTCGAGCCTCTCCTGAAGTAACGGGGCCTGAACGGATAGTCCGTATTTTTCACGCTGAAGTTGGCATTTTTTGCCTACGCCAAAAATCCTTCCGGCGCACGCAGCGCGTATGGTACCATCTTTCGCAGGATGAGGACTGTGGTAAACATGGTCCCTGTGGTACATAGATGCGCGTGAAACGCAGAAGACAGTTCAGACTCACATCCTCCAACAGGCCGCTGTGGTAAAACACAGCGGCTCTTATTTTCAAGCCCATGGGGGCAGCGTGGCCCCCATGACCCCGCCGCTTTTTCTCTTATTGCCCGTCTGAGGGCCGCGCGAGTTCGGCGTGCCGAAAACAGCTCGTCAGGTGATCGTTGACCATGCCCGTGGCCTGCATGTGGGCATAGCAGACGGTGGGACCGAAAAACGAGAAGCCCCGGCGTTTCATGTCCCTGCTGATCTTTTCGGCGAGGGGAACGACGGCCGGAACCTGCGATGCGTCGCTCCAGCGGTTGACGATCGGGCTTCCGTCGACGTAACCCCACAGGTAAGCGGAGAACGAGCCAAACTCCTCCGCCACGTCCAGAAACGCGCGGGCGTTCGTGATCACGGACTCGATTTTTCTTTTGTTGCGGATGATCCCGGCGTTCTGCATCAGACGGTCCACGTCGTCAGGGCCGAGAGACGCTACCTTCAGTGGATCGAACAGGAAGAAGGCAGCGCGGTAGTTTTCGCGCCGCCTCAGTATCGTCAGCCAGGAAAGCCCGGCCTGCGCCCCCTCCAGAGTGATGAACTCGAAGAGCTTTCGATCGTCGCGGACGGGAGCGCCCCATTCTTCGTCATGGTACCTGGTGTAAAGCTCGTCCGTTCCGCACCAGCCACAGCGTCGTCTGGCCTCCATATTTTACGCCGCTGCCCGTCTACACGGGACAGACTTCGT
The DNA here is from genome assembly GCA_031273365.1 of Synergistaceae bacterium. Classification (GTDB taxonomy): domain Bacteria; phylum Synergistota; class Synergistia; order Synergistales; family Aminobacteriaceae; genus JAISSA01. The sequence goes on along the minus strand of JAISSA010000083.1, from coordinate 710 downwards.
GTTCGTCGCCGTAATCCTTCATCGGGATGACGTCGAACCCGTGTTTTTCGCGATAATCGTTGATCGCCCTGTGTATGGCCTCCTCCGCCAGAACAGAGCAGTGCATTTTTATGGGCGGCAGCCCGTCCAGGGCCTCGGCCACGGCCGTATTGGTCAGATCCCAGGCTTCATCGACCGTCTTTCCCCTGATCATCTCCGTCGCCATGCTGGAAGACGCGATCGCCGACGCACATCCGAACGTCTTGAACTTTACGTCCTCGATGACGTTCCGCTTCACTCGGAGATAGATCTTCATGATGTCCCCACATTTTGGGTTCCCTGCCTCGCCGACCCCATCCGGATTTTCGATCTCTCCCACGTTCCGTGGATTGCTGAAATGCTCCATTACCTTCTCGCTGTACGCCAGCGCCATTTTTAAAACCCCCTTCAATCCCTCTCTCAAAAAATCTTCTCTCGAAAAGAGCCTCTCGAAAAAATTACCAAATTACTTTTTCTCTCCGATTTTCTTCAGATAATCTTCCCACAGCGGCGACATTTCGCGCCGTTTCGCCACGATTTCCGGCAGCGTCCGGAGGACGTAATCGATATGCTCCTCGGTCGTGCCGCGCCCCAGCGTCATGCGCAGGGACCCGTGCGCCTGCTCGTGCGTCAGGCCGATCGCCATCAGGACGTGCGAGGGATCGAGCGAGCCCGAGGAGCAGGCGCTGCCC
>JAISSA010000065.1 GCA_031273365.1 Synergistaceae bacterium | reverse complement strand
CAGGAAGCGGCAATGCGCAAGCAGGCTGAAGAAAAGGTCGGACATAGTGAGGAGAAATTAGTACAAGCGGCTCAAGCTCTCCTTAAAAGCGGCATGGCTCCTGAAAAAGTGGCCTCGACCTGCGGATTACCTCCGGAAGAAGTGCTAAGGCTTGCAGAGTGAGAATTGTGCAGGCAGAATAACGGCAATGTTGGTGGGGTTACCAGGAACCGATCTTTAGCCTGACAAAGGGGAATTTGACCGTGTACATTGCCGCATAGAATAAGTGCGCAGGCAATGTCACAACTTAAGCCAAAATTGCGGGGCCCCACCCCCCGACAAAAGCCCCGCAGGGGATGCACCCGCAGGGAACTCGTCCCCTGACCCCCATTAATTTTTTCCTGAGTTGTTGCCATTGGTAAGCTGGTATTTGGCTCGAAGACCAAATATCACATATAAACGGCGAACAAAGGTCCGCCGTTTATATTCGTCATGTATCTATTCCGGTCTGACCTTTTTGAAGAAAAGGGCTTTTTTCTGAGTTGCGTCGCAGGCCAGCATGACGCCGTCCTTGTCCTTCGGATTATGAAACTCGTCCATCGTCAGGACCGCGTGCATCAGCTTGAGGTCCTTCGTGGCCTCAAGGGCGTCGCGCACCTTTTCGGGATCGGCCGAGCCCGCGCGCTCGATGGCGTCCTTCAGCCAATAGACGCAATCGTAAGCCATGATGGCGTTCATGAACTCCTGGCACTCGGTGCCGGTCTTTTCCTTATATTTCTCGAAGAAGGGGGCGAGGGCGGGGTCATAACGGTCCACGTGGCTGACCCAGTAGGTGTTGGCCAGGGTGTCGCCCGCGACCTCCCACATGAAGTCGCCGTAGCCGTCGCCTCCGACGATGACCTGCCCGATGCCCAGCTCGCGCGCCTGCTTCACCGCCAGCGGCAGCGACTTGCCCATAAAGGGGAAGATCAGCACGTCCGCGCCGCTGTCCTTGATATTGGTGAGCTGCGAACGAAAATCGACGTCTTCTCCGCGGAACCCCTCATCGGCGACGATCTGCCCTCCGTACTCCATGAAGCTGGCGACGAAAAATTCGCGCTGGCCCTGAGAATAGTCGCTCGACACGTCGTAGAGGACCGCCGCTTTACCGAGTTTCATGTCTTTGGCCGCGAAGTAGGCCATCATCCGTCCCTGATAGGGATCGAGGAAGCAGATGCGGAAGTTGTAGGGGCGAACTTTACCCTGCTCGTCGACCGTGACCAGCGGGTTGGTGGGAAGAGTCCCGATGTGGGGGACGCGTCCCCTGTTGAAGATCGGCGCGGCCGCGATGCAAAGTCCGCTTCCGCTCGGCCCGATGACGGCGGTGACTTTATCCTGCTCGACGAGACGTCGGGCCGCGTTGACCATGTCCTCCTGACGCGTGCGGCAATCGTACATGATGACTTCCAGCGGCTTCCCGAGAACGCCGCCGGCCGCGTTGATCTCCTCGACGGCAATTTTGATCGACTCGACCTCGGCCACGCCATAAGCCGCGAAATCTCCCGTCACCGTGGCAATTTCGCCAAACCTGATCGTATCCGCAGCAAACGCCGGCGCCGCCAGAACCACTAAAAACGCTACCAGAACCGCCAAAAACGACATACACCTCTTCATCCGGACTCCTCCTTGAAATTTGATTGGAAATTTGATTTTCAAAAACGACGACACCAGCCAACCAACACCATCCAATTACAATGCTACGTTGTTCATTTTATTTCATCAGTGTTAATCAGTAAAGGTATGCAGAACGCACAATTACTGTAACGGCGGTATGCAATTACCGCAAAAAAACCGTCGCCTGCCTGGCGCTTTCAGGAGTCCGGATTTTTTTCGTTTCCATGCATATCCTTCGCCTTCTGGACGAGGGCGTCACAGCGGTTGTTGAGTGGATCCGACGCGTGTCCTCTGGTCCAGTGCCATCGGACGTCGTGTTTTTGGGCGAGAACCAGAAGCTCTTCCCACAGGTCCCGGTTCAGGACGGGCTGTTTGTTCGACGTCTTCCATCCGTTGCTTTGCCATTTTTTCAGCCAGCCCATGTCAAACGCGTTTCTCAGGTACATGGAGTCGGTATGGAGGTCGACGATGCAGGGATATTTCAGGGCTCGCAACGCCATGATCGCCGCCGTCAGCTCCATGCGATTGTTGGTGGTGTTCTCCTCCGAGCCATAAATTTCCCGTTCGAAGTTGTCGTGCGAAGGCGCAATCAAAATGGCCGCCCATCCCCCGAGCCCGGGATTGGGGGTACAGCCGCCGTCCGTATAAATTTCCACGCTCGTTTTTTTCACGGAAACTGTCTCCGTCATCAGCTTCGGACGCTCACTTGCTCAGTATGAACCTCGATTTCCGCATGAAACTCCAGCTTCATCCCCAGGACGATATTGCTCAGGTCGCCGCGGCCGTCGGCGGGAACCTCGAGCTGAACGACCTGTCCCGAGCCGCAGCAGGGACAAATCCAGCAGGTTCGGGCCCATCCGTCCCCGTCGGGAGCTCCGGCCAACACCTTGGTGTCTCCGCAGACCTGGCACGCCACGATCAACATAGCACAGCACCTCCACAAAAAAACAGCCCTATTGACTCACGAGACCGACCGCTTCACCTTATTCCAGGTTTATTTTAACCCCAACGGGACCTTCCGTATAGATATCCTCCAGAGCAACGGCGCTGACGATCATGGGCACGCCGCTGTCCTTCATTTTTTCGACGACGTCGAAGAAGTCCTCGCCCTCCAGCGAGCCGACGCTGTTTGTCGAGGGGTCGGGCATAACCCCGCTCCTTATCGTGCGGTATCGGAGTTCCCGCAAAAAAACGTGCAGCGCCTCCTCCGCGTTGAAATCCGGCTCCCGGGGATCGATGAGCTTGCGATAAAGCGTCTCTCCCCTGTCGTAAAGCAGGTAGCTTCGGTCGCATTCGAGGCGAATTCGGACCTCTTCCCCGATGGCGATGTTTTCGACCGCTACGGCCCGAAGGTAAAAGCGTACCCCTGCGTCCGAAACGCGAAGGACGATCGCGGCTTCTTCCGTTGGGTCGAAGGTCAGCGTGACGTCGTCCGAAACGGCATTGCCCGTCTCAAAAAACTTCTGGAGAACAGCGGAACGCGCCCTGTCCTCAAGGGACGAAAGAATTGCCGAAACCCGTTCCTTCGGGGTGCCAGGAGGAACGACCGCCTGCGCCAGAAGCGAGTTGGCCCGAATGGCTATCACCTCGAGCCGCATGGTGTCCAGCTCGCGCTTCAGCTCCTCGGATTCGGTCCGCAGAGAGGCCACCGAAGTTTCGAGCTGATTTTTCTCGCCCAGGAGCAGGTCCCGGTCGTTGCGCGAACGCTCCAGCTCGATGTGGGTCATGTCGAGACTGATGGCCGTCGCCTGCAAAAGCGCCCGCTGTTCGCTCAACTGCAGAAGGCTGGACAGGAGTTCGTCCTGATTTTTCTCCAGCTCGGCGCCGCTGCTCCGCAGCTCCATTCGGAGGCTGTCCACCTGCCGCTGAAGATATTTTGTGGCGAAAATGAGGGCCCGAACGTTCTGGGAGAAAAAGGACAGGACCGTCAGAACGGAGATGGAAATAAAAATGCCCGTGAACGCCGTGATCAGGCGGCTGGTGTATTTGGGACGCAGCCCGAAGATGGATATCCTCTGTTTGCCGTATTTCGAGCCAAGCACATCTCCCAGACAGGCAAGAACCGCGCTGCCTGCGACAAGCGCAATGATAAGAGTCCAGTTGATGTCGGTCCAAAGCTGTGACTGCAAAAAACTTTCTCCTCTCAGGGAAGAGACAGGCATCCGTTCAGGTCCCGTAATCTAAATATGAATCTGCCTCAATCGAGAGGGTGCGCCGGCGGGGAGTCGGCAAAGTCAGCCAACTCCCCCTCATCCCTCATCCGGGCCGCTTCACGTTTACCCGGCTCATGGCCCGCTCGATGTCGAGCGTCGACCATGCCTCCGCTCCCCGGACGACGTCGTCCAGGATATCGGGCAGCTTCGTCATTTCTTCCGTTGAAAGACGCCCCAGCACCCAGCTGATTCTGTCGCCCTCCGTGTCGCCCACGCCGATGCGCAGCCGCGGCACCTCAATGGCCCCGAGGCAGGCAATCACGGAGGCCAGTCCGTTGTGTCCCCCCGCGCTGCCCCGACCTCGAAGCCGCAGCTGCCCATAGGGCAGGGCAATATCGTCGCAGATCACCAGCACGTCGGAAAGCTCCATTTTGTAAAAATCGAAGACCTCGCGCACGGCCATCCCGCTCAGGTTCATCCAGGTCAGCGGCTTGAGCAGAACAAAATCGCGATCCCGCCAGAACTCGCTTCTGAACTTCGAGACCGGGTTGCCCAGCGAACGGGCCTGAACCATATGATCGATGGCAAGCCAGCCCATGTTATGCCGCGTGTAAACGTATTCCTGACCGGGGTTTCCCAGTCCGACCACGAGCTTCAATGCTAACTCCTCCGAAATTATCCCGAAACTGAAACGTAACCGTTCAAGCCCATGGGGCGAAACTATGGGGCTCTGCCCCCCGGCAAAAATCCCGCAGGGGATTTTTCTCCAATGTCAACAGGAACCGAGAAAAATTAACGGGGTCAGGGGACTCGTCCCCTGCGGGGTGCGGGGCGGGCCCCGCGGTTTTGGCTTAAATTGCTGACGTTGGATACAAAATTTTATTCCGCCTCTTCGCCGGCCTTCGCCGCCTTGCCCTTCGCCATGACCTCCACTTCCTTCGGCTCCTCCTCGACGGGGCTCTCCTCGACGCCTCTCGGCGCCGCGACGATGACCGCGACTTCCTCCGGATCGGCCAGGATGGACAGGTCTTCGCTCAGGACGAGATCTCTGACGTGGATCATGCCTCCCAGCGGCAGTTGGGAGATATCGACGTCGATGGACTCGGGAATGTTCATGGGCAGCGTCTCCACCTCGATCTCATGCAGCGTTTCCAGAACGCCGCCGTCCCTGATGCCGGGGCACGCCTCCCTGCCCAGCACCCGCAGGGGAACGTTCACCGTCACCCTGCGGTCCTTCAGGAGGCGCATGAAGTCGATATGCACCAGCCCGCCCGTAAGGGGATGGCGTTGCACCTCGCGAATAATGCACATCTCCTCGCCTCCGGACGGCAACTTCAGGCTGATCCTCATGGTCTCCCAGTGCCCGCTGCTCAGAAGCCGGTTGATCCGCACCGTATCGATGCTGCCGATAACGGACCCCTCCAGTTCGGGACCATAAAACACGCAGGGGGTAAAACCCGCCCTGCGAAGCCTGCCGAGCGCACCTTTTCCACTTTTCGTTCTGGGCTCCATCACTAACGCTACCAGCTCAGACATGCCTGACAACTCCTCGATTCTATGAATTTGCTGCCCATCGTGGACACGAAAGCCCACCGCGCGGCAGCGACACGCACCTGCCGAAATCTGCCCCTCCTGTCTCTTAGCCCTCCGGCCGCGCGGCCGGAGGACATGACGGGCATGGAAGGCATGAAAAACATGAAAAACATAAAAAACATGCAGAACGGCGCGCCCGATATGCGCACCGTCCCGAGAACGCTATCTGTCGAACAGGCTGCTGACCGAGCGGTCGCTGTGGACCCTCAGAATCGCCTCCGCGAACAGGGGCGCGATCGAAAGCTGGACGAGGCGGTCGGATCGCTTGTTTTCCGGCAGAGGAATGGTGTCCGAAAAGATCAGTTTATCGATCTCGGAACCGTTGACGCGCTTCATCGCCGGACCGGAAAGCACCGCATGGGTCGCGCAGGCGTAGACCATTCTGCATCCCCGCTCCTTCAGGCCCGCGGCGGCGTTGCAGATCGTGCCCGCCGTGTCGATGATGTCGTCCACGAGGATGGCGACCTTGCCCTGGACCCCGCCGATGATGTCCATGACCTCGCAGAAATTCGCCACCTCATAGGAACGGCGCTTGTCCACAATCGCGAGGTCGCATTTCAGCATTACCGCGAAGTGCCGCGCGCGCACCACGCCTCCCACGTCGGGGGAGACGACCACGACCTCGCCTTTCTGCAGCTCCGCCTCGAGGGATTCCCTGAAGTACGAGGCCAGAAGGGGCATTCCCGTCAGATGATCGACGGGGATGTCGAAAAAACCCTGAAGCTGCCCGGCGTGCAGGTCGGCCGTAATCACGCGGTCCGCGCCGCCGGTGGTGATCAGGTTGGCGACCAGTTTCGCCGTGATCGGCTCGCGGGGTTTGCTCTTGCGATCCTGCCGGGCGTAGCCGAAATAGGGAATGACGACGTTCACGCGACTGGCTGAAGCCCGTTTGAAGGCGTCCACCATGATGAGAAGCTCGACCAGATTGTCGTTGGCCGGAGAAGACGTCGGCTGAATGACGAAAACATCGGACCCCCGAACGCTTTCGTCGATGGAAAGCCCAATCTCTCCGTCCGAAAAACGATAGTGGCGGGCCGCCGAAAGGCGAACCCCCAGCTCACTGCAAATACGCTTCGCAAAATCCGGATGCGCCGTCCCCGAAAAAATCTTAAGGTCTTTCACGCCGGCCACCACCATTATTCTCCCTGCTTTTCCCGCTGTCGTTTTCCGGAGCGCCAGCTCTCGATATTCTTCTGGCGCGCCCGCCCCACAGCCAGGGCTCCCTCCGGAACGTCCTCGGTGATCGTCGATCCCGCGCCCGTCGTGGAGTCGTCGTAAAGCGTCACGGGCGCGACCAGCATGGTGTCGCTGCCCACAAAGACGCGGTCTCCGATCTTCGTCGGAAATTTATTCTTTCCGTCGTAATTGCAGGTAATGCTTCCCGCTCCCACGTTGACGTCCTCTCCCAGCGTGGCGTCCCCCATGTAGGAGAGGTGCGGGACCTTGCTGCGACGCCCCACGGTCGTCTTCTTCAGCTCGACGAACTTTCCGGCGAACGCGTGCTCCTTCAGCTCCGAACGATCCCGGATGTAGGTGAAGGGGCCGGCTTTCGAGTCGTCGGCGAGCTCGCTGTTGTCCACAATGACGTTGGCGACCAGCTCCACGCGTCGCCCAAGCCGCGCGTCGGTCAGGATGCAGCAGGGTCCGACGACGCTGCCCGCCCCGACCACCGAGTTTCCCCATATCTGAACGCCCGGCATCAGCGTCACCTCCGCGTCCAGCGTCACATCGGGGCCAAGCCACACGGCGGAGGGGTCCACCACGCGAACGCCCCTGTCCATCCACTTCCGGACCAGAGCGTCGCGCACCCGCACCGTCACGGCGGCAAGCTCGGCCTGCGTGTTGACCCCCGACATCTCTCCCTCGTCGACGCCCGTGGCCCGCACCGTCATTCCCGCGTCGTTCATCAGGGACACGACCCCGGGAAGGTAGTATTCTCCCTGCGCGTTGTCGTTTCCGAGCCCGTCGATCACCCGGGCAAGGCCCTTCACGTCGAAGAGGTAACAGCCCGCGTTGACCTCGCGGACGCGGCGCTGTTCGGGCGTGGCGTCCCCGTGCTCCACGATGGAGATCTTACAGGTTTCTTCATTCTCCCCGGACGCGGCGCGCAGGATACGCCCGTAACCCTCGGGAGACTCCGTTTCAAAGGTAATCAGGGAGCAGGCCGCTCCGGCCTCTTTATGCTCCCTGACGAAAGTTTCGAGGGTTTCGACGGAAAGGAGCGGCAGGTCCCCGTTGAGCACGAGAACGTTATCGAAGCCCTCCCACCAGGGGCGGGCGATCCGCACGGCGTGCCCCGTTCCGAGCTGCTCCTCCTGCCGGATGATTTCGATGGAGGGAAAGGACTCCAGATACCCGCTCACCCGGTCTCCTGCATGACCGACGAGAACGGCGACTTTAACGGCAGGAGCGCCCTCGCTCTCCGAAGCAATGTATGTATTGACGGTCTTCAGCAGGTATCCCAGCATGGGCCTGCCGAGGATAGGCTGCAGAACCTTCGGAAGCTCGCTCTTCATCCGCATTCCCTTACCCGCGGCCATAATCAGAATTCCCAAAGTAGCATTTTCCGTACTCATCGACACTCATCTACCCCCTGCCCCGCCAATATCTTCAGATATATATCCAGACCCTCGTTCGCGCGCCTCAGATGATAGCACAAAACCCCGAAAGGGTTCTCAAGACTTTTTCGTACCGACAGGGCAGTACAGCCCTTTAGTAATTCGACTCTTTAAAAACGAGGTATAATGAAGAAATCGTGAGAGCCACATAATTTTTTATTATCTTCATATTTTTATTATCTATATCAGGAGAGGAGCGATCAGAGCGATCAGATAATAAAGAGAGAAGTGGTCTGCAGGAAGCTGTCGTTTCGGCGTGTCGAGTTGTTTCGGTGTATTATTATAATGAAGTGTTGTACAACAGGGCAACATAAACTCGCAATCTGGAGGGAAAAACGTGAAAAACGTAAAAAACGTGAAAAACGTGAAAAAGATCCTCGTGATTCTGGCGGTCGTTTCCATGCTTGCGCTCGTGGCGATGCCTGCATTTTCGGCGCCGGCCGGCGAGCCCGTCGAGGGCGACGGGAAAGAATACACCCTGCGGGTTTCCACGCAGATGGCCGATTCCGACCCCTTCTGCGACGGCTTCCGCGCCATTGCGGAACGGGTGGCCGAGCGCACGGGCGGTAAATTCAAGGTTCTGGTCTACCCCAGCGCGCAGCTGGGCAGCGACGAGGACGTCATCGAGCAGGCGCTTCAGGGCGTCAACGTCGCGGTGGTGACCGACGCCGGGCGTATGGCCAACTACGTGAAGGATATCGGCATCGTTGGCGTCGCCTACTTCGCCGACAATTACGACGAAATGATGAAGGTCCAGGACACCGCCTACTGGAAGGAGTGCCTCCGTAAACTGGCCGACGAAAACGGTATCCGCCTTCTGGCGTTCAACTGGTTTGCCGGGGCCCGCCACTTCCTGACGAACAAGCCGGTGAAGACCCCGGCGGACCTGAAGGGCCTGCGCATCCGCACCCCCGGCGCGCCCGCCTGGTCCGAGTCGATCAGGGCGCTGGGGGCCACGCCGATCGCCATGGGCTGGACGGAGGTGTACACCGCCGTACAGCAAAAGGCCATCGACGGCTGCGAAAGCCAGCATTCCGCGAACTGGGGCATACGGGTGTTCGAAGTCCTGAAATACATCGATAAAACCGGCCACTTCCAGCTTCTCAACGGCCTTATGGTCGGCGAGAAGTGGTTCAGAACGCTCCCCGAATCCTACCAGAAGCTTATCGTCGAGGAATTCCATAAGCAGGGCACGCTGACCTCTCAGCTGAACATCGAACTGGCCGACCGGTACGAGACGCAGATGGTGGAAAAGGGTATGGAGGTCGTCGAAGTGGACGTCGACGCCTTCAAAAAAGCCGCGGATGCCGCCTACGACGTCCTCGGCTTTGCCGGGCTTCGCAAACAAATTTACACGGAAATCGGCAAATAACGGAACTCGGGGAAGTACCCACCTTTACCTGAAGCAGCTGTACAGTCATGAAAGGGAAATATCGGGGGTTTCAGGGGGGCCAGTGAGCCCCAGGGGCGAACGGGCTCTGCCCCCCTGAGCTTTATTAATGAAAGGAATGTTGAGGCATGGTCGCGATCAAACGGTTTTACGGCGTCATATGCAGGGTGGAAGAAACGCTGGCCACCGCCGGCCTTGTCCTGATGACCGTCCTCATTCTGCTCTCGGCAGGGGGCAGGGCCATGGGACGCCCCCTCAACTGGGCGGTCGACATCTCCCTGCTTCTCTTTTCGTGGGTCGCGTTCATGGGCGCGGACGTCGGCATACGTCAGAACAGGGTCATCAACGTCGATTTTCTCACCTCGAAATTCTCCCTGAAGCATCAAAAAATCATCGCCGTTTTATGGTCGACGCTGATCATCGCGTTTCTCGTCATTTTGATAATTTACGGCGTCCCGCTCTGCATCAGCAACGCAAAACGGCAGTTTCAGAACATCACTCTGAGCTATTCCTGGGTAACGGCCAGCCTTCCCGTCTGTTCCTTCTTTATGATTATTTCCATGTCGCTCAAACTGAAAACGCAGATTTATGATTTTCCTTCCACGTTAAAAAACAAAAAGAACGATGAATTGCATAATGAATTAAACACAGGGCTGGATGTCGTATAATTTAAGCGAAGGGCGTGAATTCCATGACCTTGCTGGTCGTCGTTTTTCTGATCCTGCTGTTTCTGGGAATGCCGGTGGCGTTCGCCATAGGCCTTGCCGGTTTTGTCTTTATCGTCGATAATCCGGACATCCCGGTCGTCGTGGCCGTGCAGCGAATCGTCGCGCAGACGCAGAACTTTACGCTGCTGGCGATTCCGCTGTTCATCTTCGCCGGCAACCTGATGAACTCGAGCGGCATCACCGCGCGGCTGGTCAACCTTTCACGGGTGCTGGTGGGACATCTGCCCGGCAGCCTGGCTCAGGTGAGCGTCATCATGAGCACCCTGATGGGGGGCGTCTCCGGCTCGGCCAACGCCGACGCCGTCATGGAGAGCCGCATCCTCGGCCCGGAGATGATCCGGCAGGGGTATTCCCGAGGCTACGGCGCCGCCGTCAACGGCCTTACCGCGCTGATCACCTGCACGATTCCCCCCAGCATGGGGTTCATCATCTATGGATCCGTGGGCGAGGTCTCGATAGGCAGGCTGTTCGTGGGGGGCGTGATCCCGGGCTTCCTGATGATGGCGTTTTTTATGTTCACCGTCCACGTAACGTCCAAAAGGCGGGGCTACATGCCCATCACGGATCGCGCGCCGACGATCGGAGAGGTGATCCGGGCCCTGAGCGAAAACCTGTGGGCGCTGATTTTCCCGTTCATCCTCATCGCCGGGATTCGCTTCGGGCTCTTTACCCCCTCGGAATCCGGCGCTTTCGCGGCGGCTTATGCCGTCTTCGTGGGCGTCGTGGTCTACAGGGAGATGACCCTGAAAATGTTCTGGCAGACCGCGAAACAGACCCTGGTGGACGTCGGGGTGCTGATGCTCATTCTGGGGCTTTCCGGAACCTTCGGCTACGCCATCGTGTTCGGCAGGATCCCGCAGACGATCGCCGAGATGCTCCTCGGCATCACCTCGAACCGGCATCTGCTTTTGATTCTGATTATCCTGCTTCTGGTCATGGCGGGCATGTTTATAGAAACCGGAGTCATCGCCCTGCTGCTCACGCCGGTGTTTATCCCCGTCATCACGAGGCTCGGCATCGACCCGGTGCACTTCGGCGTCGTGATGATGACCACGGTGACCGCCGGCATCATGACGCCCCCCGTCGGGGTGGCGCTTTACTCCACCTCCGAGATCATGGGCTGCACGCCGCAGGAAACGGCCAAAGAAGCCATTCCCTTTTACATCATGCTGTTTATCCTCGTCTCCATCCTGATATTTTTCCCGCAGATCGTGCTGTTTTTGCCCGATCTCGTGTTCGGATAGGAAGTCCGTCCGGACTCGCATTGCATCCGCTCAATATTACATCCAGGGGAGGTCTTTCAAAGATGAAATTCCTGCTGCTTGCCACCGGCGGAACCATCGCCTCAGTCCCCTCCGGGCAGGGTCACGTCCCTGCCCTGGGGGGAGAAAAATTGCTCGAAGCCTGCCCCTTGCTCATGGGGTTCGAGCACGACGTCGAGGTCGTCGATCTTTTTTCCAAAGACAGCTCAAACATGAACCCTCTCGACTGGCTGGCGATGGCGCGACGCCTCAGAGAGCTCGCGCCTCGCTTTGACGCCGCCGTTGTGCTGCACGGGACGGACACCATGGCGTGGACCGCGGCGGCGCTTTCCTTTCTGCTGCACGACGTCGCCTTTCCCGTCGTGCTCACCGGCTCCATGCTTCCGCCCGGCGAGGCGGGCAGCGACGTCGCCGACAATATCTTCGCCGCGTTCCAGTTCGCGCTCCAGCTTGCCCTGTACGAGCGCAGGGGCGTCGCAACGGCCTTTGCCGATCTGCTGATCCACGGGCCGAGGGCGACAAAAATCGACAGTCATCGAAAAAAGGCGTTCGCCAGCGTGGACTATCCCCTGCTGGGCGAGATGCAGGACAGGGGCACGCACAAAGTCGCGTGGCTGACGCCTCAGACGCCGAAGCTTTCCGGCGGACGCCCCTGGCAGGACGCGCCCGTCTTCGAGACGAATGTCGCGCTCATCCCGATTTTCCCCGGCATGAAGGCCGCGAGCCTCGACGCGATCGTCGCGACCGCTCCGAAGGCCGTCATTCTGGAGGGCTACGGGCTTGGAGGGGTGCCGTACATGCATGAAAACCTGCTGGAGCCCATCAGACGGGGCATCGATGCCGGCGTCCCGTTCATTTTGCGCACGCAGTCCCCGTTCGGCGGCGCCGACCCCTCCGTTTACGAGGTCGGGAAAAAGGCGCTCTCCGCAGGGGCGTTTTCCGCATATGATATGACCCGCGAGGCGCTGATGACGAAGCTGATGCTGCTGCTTCCCCTCTTCGGCGGAGAGGAGCTGGAGCGGCGCCTCGGCGAAAATCTCTGCGACGAGACGACGCGCTGAATTTATATGTCGCCGGAGGGGGGTGATGACCTGAACTGCAGCGAACCGGACCGTTCCATACGGTTGACGGAGATGTCGAGAACAAGCGGGTGAGCGGCCAAAATCGGTCCGGCGGACCTGGCTCAGGTTTTGGCGGAGATTCCGCAGATAGAGGACGAGCGTATCCTGGCGACGTGGAGCGGCGGGGAGGATGCCGCTTTGTGGAAAATCGACGAGCGCCGTCTGGGCATTCTGACGGTGGATTTCATCACGCCGGTCGTCGACGATCCCTTCATATGGGGGCAGATCGCGGCGACAAACTCCATCAGCGACGTGTACGCGATGGGGGGACGCCCGATCGTCGCGCTCAACGTCGTGGGGTTTCCCACAAAGAAACTGGGGCTGGACGTCCTGAAAAAAATCCTCGAGGGCGGTTTTTCGAAAACGCGCGAGGCCGGGGCGTTTCTGGTCGGCGGACACAGCGTGGAGGACGAGGAGCCCAAGTACGGGCTGGTCGTCTACGGCGAGGTGGACGCGGACGAGATGTGGCGAACGGCGGGCGCGCGCGAGGGCGATTTGCTGGTCCTCACCAGGCCCGTCGGAACGGGCATTGCCGTAACGGCCGTCAAAGCGAACATGATCGAGCCCGCGACGCTCGCCTCGGCGACGCGCTGGATGACGACGCTGAACGACCTTCCGGCGCGCATGTCGCGCGACCTGCGACGTGAGGTGCGCGCGGCGACCGACGTCACGGGCTTCGGCCTGGCCGGGCATATCCTGGACATGCTGAGCGGCGGCGGGCTCGATTTTCGACTGTCGCTCGACAGCATCCCCCTGCTGCCCGGCGTTCGCGATCTGGCGAACATGGGCCTGATCCCCGAGGGCAGCTACAGAAACCGCGCCGCTTACGAAGGACGGGTCGACGTCGAGGCCGGCGTCTCCGCCGATCTTCTGGACATGCTCTACGACGCGCAGACCTCGGGCGGCCTTCTGCTGGCCCTCCCGCCCGAACACGCGGAGGAGACCCTGAAGCTCTGCCGCGCGAACGGCTTCGAACGCGCCGCCGTCATCGGGCGCTTCGTCGCGGGCAGCGGACGAATCAGGGGTGTTCTTTAATCAATGTCCACAATCTCAAAAGTAAAAGGAGCTGGGAGTAATGACTGAAGTACTGGACACCAGCGCATTGCCGAAAACCCTGTTAAGATTGATTAAAACCGACAAAGTGATAATACACGAAGCTGCTAATGGTGTAATAAGCCTGACGCCTGTTGATAATATGTCTGATTCCAATGTGTCTGATTCCATCAATAAATTATTTGGGAAGTTTGCGGGTGTATTGTCCGTTGACGAATTTATGGAGCGAAAAGAGGCCGAAAAGGAGCTTGAAT
>JAISSA010000234.1 GCA_031273365.1 Synergistaceae bacterium | reverse complement strand
CTGGTCGTGGCCGCTCACGCCGTTTCCTGGTCTTTTTTCGACGTGGCCCACGACGGCCTGGCCTACTTCCAGCCGTCCATCCGACGGATCGCGGCGGGGTTTAACCCCCTGTACGACGGATACATGGACCTGGGGCGCGCTCCCGACCTCTGGAGCGAACAGGCGACGTATTTCCCGAAGGCCATGGGTTATTTCGCCGCGTCCGTCGTGGCGGCCATGGGCGACATTCAGATCGGGAAGGCCTACCACCTGCTGCTGCTGGCGTCATCACTCTTCTTCGTCTGGAATTTTGCGAAAGAGGAAGGCCCTCTGAAAAAAGGCCTCTGGGTCCTGATGGCCCTGAACCCCATCACCGTCACCCAGTGGGCGTCGACGATCATCGACGGGGCGCTCGCGTCTCTGTCCCTCATCGGCCTCGTCTACGCCATCGCCTTTTTCGAGCGAAAAACCATCTCCCGCACCGTCCACCTGATCGGCATCATGGCTCTGACCCTGCTGTTTTGCGTGAAAAGCACCGGTTTCGCCTTCGGAAGCATCATCATCTTCTGCATCGGCCTGCACCGATTTTTTGTCGTCTGGTGCGATTTGAAGGGCCGGAGCACGGTGAGCCGTTTGTGGAAGGCCTTCGGCGCCATGACATTTTTGGGTTTGCGTCTGGGCGGGCGGGTTCTTTTGCTGGTCTCCGTGCTCGGGTTCCATCCCTACATCACCAACCTGCTGCAGCACAAAAACATCTTCTACCCCGCCGTGCGGTCCACCGAGGAAAGTGTGTTCGTCATCTCGTCCGGGCTGGACGATATCGCAAAAAACGTTTACCCCTCCGCGAGCAACCGATTCACCCGTCTTTTATACTCCATCGCCTCCCGCCCGCTGAAGGAGGTGGCGCCGGCAGAACAGAAAAATCCCCTGAGCGCGCCTTTCGACGACTGGGACGTTTTCGGGTACGCGTACAACCTGCGCGCCGGAGCTATGGGGCCGCTGTTTTTTCTCCTCGTCCTGACGACCCTGATCCTGAGGTGCTTTTTCAGGAAGGAAACGCAGGGTTGGGCGCTATTTACGCTCTTTTTGATGCTTTTCATCCAGCCCCACGCCTGGCAGATGCGCTACGCGCCCTTTGTCTGGTGCGTTCCGCTGGTCGCGCTGTTATCCGTCCCCGCGAAGAGGGAATATCTCCTGCTGATCCCCCTGCTGGTCGCCGCGGCAAACGTCGGGGGCGTCGTCTTTTTTCACGCCGGAACGCAGGTCTCCATAGCCCGGAAGACGCTCGATCTGCTGCTTCCCCGGAGGGGAGGGACGGTGCTGCTGGAGAAGAGCATCTTCGAGTACGACGGGGTTTTCGACCGTTACTCCATGAGGCAAAAATTCGTCAACCCCGAGGAGACCTTTTTTTACAGATTCCCCGGGCTGGCCCTCCTCGGGCAAAACCCGGACGGCCTTTCGGTCAACATGTTTTTCGAGGAGGAGCTTCCCCCGCCGCCCGACTTCCCCCTCGTCTTTTCGGACGACGCGATCCTGCCATGGATGCTGATGTCGGACGGCATAGCGCCCCTCATGGACGAGACGGCCTACCCGCCGGTCGAGCGCTGGAGGTCCTACAACAACAGGATCAAGCTGTACATGCGCATGATGGATCGGCCCCGGTCCGACTGGCTGCTGACGCTGAAGGGGATGCCCTGGGACGTATCTTCACCGCGAAAACGCAGTCTGAGCGTGTGGGTCTTCGTCAACAACCAGGTCGTCGGTCACTGGATCGCGGACGAGACGGGAAACGGGACGACCCTGACCATACCGCGGAAGTTGCTCGAGGAGAGCTTTGAGGACTCTCCGCAGCTCCTGACCCTGATGTTGTGTATGCCCGAAGTTTCGGCCAGGGGAGGAGACGCCTCTCCTCTGGGACTGGAGATGAAGGAGCTGTACCTGCGCCCCGCCTCCGGCGACGCTCCTGCTTTGCCGTCGATCGTTTTGCCCTCGATAGAGGAAATTTCATGAAGCTGATCATCCAGATTCCCTGTTATAACGAAGAAAATACCCTGCCCGCCACGGTCGAGGCCCTGCCCAGGGAGATTCCCGGGGTGGATTCCATCGACTACCTCGTCGTGAACGACGGCAGCCGGGATAAAACGGTGGAGGTTGCCCGGCAATGCGGCGTGCGGCACATCGTGAGCTTCGCCAGAAACCAGGGGCTGGCCGTGGGGTTTATGGCGGGGCTCGACGCGTGTCTGCAACTGGGGGCCGACGTTATCGTCAACACCGACGCGGACAACCAGTATTGCGGGGCGGACGTGGAAAAACTCGTCCGTCCCATCCTCGAGGGGAGAGCGGACATCGTGATCGGAGAGCGGCCGATCGACGAGATCGAGCACTTCTCCTGGCTGAAGAAGAAGCTCCAGCATCTGGGAAGCTGGGTGGTTCGGGTAGCGTCGCACACGGATATCCCCGACGCGCCCAGCGGCTTTCGCGCTTTTTCCCGGGAGGCGGCCATGAAGCTGAACGTGGTTTCGGAGTACACGTATACCCTGGAGACCATCATTCAGGCCGGGCGCAAAAACATGGCGATCCTCTCGGTTCCGATCCGGACCAACCCCATATTGAGGGAGTCCCGACTTTTCCAGGGCATCGGGCAGTACGTCAAGCGCTCGATATTCACCATCCTGCGCGTCTTCGTCATGTACAGACCCCTTCATTTTTTTATGTCTCTGGGGTTTTGTTTCTTCGGAGCAGGCTTTTTGATCGGCCTGCGCTTTCTGGTGCTGATGTTCGTTTATGATGAATCCAGGGGACATATACAGTCCCTGCTGCTGGGCATTGCCCTGATCCTGATCGGCGTTCAGACGATGATCCTCGGGCTTCAGGC
>JAISSA010000024.1 GCA_031273365.1 Synergistaceae bacterium | reverse complement strand
TTCTCAGTCCCCTGACCCTCTGGGGCTCGGCCCCCCTGAGCTTAGCTCCCTTGAGCCTGGCTCTCTCAAGGGGATCGAAACGCGTGTTTTGCTGCGTCTGTCGGGGATCGTCGAGGAGTCCTGTGTGGACGGGCCGGGGCTGCGGTTTGTCGTGTTCGCGCAGGGCTGCCGGCATCGATGCCCGGGCTGTCACAACCCTCAGACGCACCCGTTCGACGGAGGGTTTCCAATGGAGGTCGGGGAGATTATGCGGCGTATGGCGACCAATCCCCTTTTGGACGGGATCACGCTTTCCGGGGGCGATCCCTTCGAGCAGGCGGAGGTTTTTGCCGTGCTGGCTGAAAGCGCCCATGAGCGGGGCTACGACGTCGTCACCTACACGGGCTGGCGATACGAGGAGATTTGGGCCCGGGCGGAACCGGGATGGCGGCGTCTGCTGGAGGCGACGGACGTTCTCGTGGACGGCCGCTTCGAGGCGGCTCTGAAAAGCGACCTCCTGCCCTTCCGGGGCTCGTCCAACCAGCGCATGATCGACCTGCGCCAGTCGCTCAATCCTCTGGCACAGGGGAGCCGGACGTGAAGACGCTCTGTGCGGACAGCACTGAAGTTGCCGAACCGCCGGATACGGACGTTCGGTGGTGCGGGAGGACGGCCGTCCAGTCAATGAGCGGCCTCCTGCCCGATTGTTCGATTATTCGATTATACGTTTACGCCGAAGTTACCGCACAGTGCAGCAAGGCCGCCCGCAAAACCGCTTCCGATAGCGTTGAATTTCCATTCCGCTCCGTTACGATAAACTTCTCCGACGACAACAGCTGTTTCCACAGAGAAATCTTCGCCGAGGTCATAGCGAATCAGTTCGGCGCCTGTCGCTTCGTCAGCAAGACGCACAAAAGCGTTTGAAACCATTCCGAAGTTTTGTCCACGCTTTTCAGCCTCGTAAATTGTGACGGTAAAAGCAATCTTCTGGACATTCGCGGGAACCTTGTCCAAAATGACAGAGATTTGCTCGTCATCACCATCGCCTGCACCCGTAAGGTTGTCTCCGTGCGACCAGACCGAACCGCTCGAGTGCTTCTGATTGCCATAGAACACAAAGTCCGCATCCGCCTGAACTTTGCCGTTCTCACCGCACAGGAACGCGGACGCATCGAGGTCGAAGTCAAAACCTCCGTCGTACTTGTTCGTGTCCCAACCGAGTCCGACAAGGACCTGCTTAAGCGATGCGTTGCCCTTGGTGAGCTCAACTTTTTGACCTTTTTGCAGATTGATTGCCATTGTTTGTCCTCCTTTTATTTTACACGCCAACGCCGAAATTTCCGCGCAGTGCTTTCAGGTCTCCTGCAAAACCGCTGCCAATGGCCTTGAACTTCCATTCAGCGCCATTGCGGTACAGTTCAGCGACGATTACCGCAGTTTCGGCAGAGAAATCTTCCCCTGAGTCATACCGAATGAATTCGGTATACGAATGTACGCATTGCGGACATTCTCGATAGCCCGATAGCCCGATAGATTTACTTGCGTCCGACAGTCCACCGCATACCCCAGTTGTACGCGTTGTCAAGTTTCTCGTGACCGTTATAGAATTGCACGAGTTTTTCAACGGAAAATGTTTCGTTATTTATATTTTCCAACATGGCTATGGCGCAATGGGGCTGCGACGAACC
Organism: Synergistaceae bacterium; assembly: GCA_031273365.1. Taxonomy (GTDB): domain Bacteria; phylum Synergistota; class Synergistia; order Synergistales; family Aminobacteriaceae; genus JAISSA01. The sequence continues at coordinate 8,391 of JAISSA010000024.1, read as the reverse complement.
GTATTCATCAAGCCGAACGACTATATCGGGCGAGTTGGGAGTGGAAAGAGTCACCACCGCATCAGCTTCACGCCAATTCGCAACGCCCTCATAGATAAACGTGAAAACCAATACACGTTTGATTTCTGATAGTTTCGCACCGTTGATGCGCAATGTTTCTCCTGCCGCCGAACTGCCTGTGCGGTCATCGCCATCGAGCGCAATATAAGGCGGCGCTGATAAACTGCCAAAAGCATTGCCTAATGCCTGCACCACACCTTTATTCCCGTTCCTGAGTTCATACAGGCACGCAAGGTCTAAATCAATGGATTTTGCCTTTCCCAGGAACCCCGACTTCCCTTTTTGCGTCCAGTTGAGGTTACACACGATTTCACCTAATGAAACCCCGCGTGGCTTCTCAAGATTGACCTTTTGCCCCTTACTCAACTCGACCTTTTTAAGGTCAATTTTAGGGGAACCCTGTTTACCTGCGATTACAGGGGCTGGCGGTGGAGTCGCCTCTGCGCCGCCGTATGCTTTGAGCAAATCGGACAGGCCGCCATTAAATCCACTCGCCACACAGGATATACGCCACACATCTTTCTTATATATCTCGGCGGCGACAATCGCTTTCTCGGACGAGAAACCTGTACCGGACATCTCCAAACGCAACGCTTCCGTTCCGCTCTGCCTGACCGAGGACGTAAATGATTTGATATTGCCCATCGTTCCCGCGCCGTCGATATTTGCCGTGAAAACCAGTTTGTTGATTTTCGACGGCAACCGGTTCAGGCTGATCGTAAAAATTGCAGTTCCGCCATTTCGCGTCATAACGATTTCACCGCCCGGGGAGCGGGTCTGATTGTAAAAAATCATATATGACTCGTCAGAGAGCTTGTCGTTGACATCGACGCCAAAACAACAGCAGTCATACTCAGAAGTGCCGTCGACGTGCATTTCAACCGCCAAATCAGATGATACATCGACGTACTTCTCCAGTTTATCACGGAATCCGCGTTGCATAGTCGCCGCCATCTCATTCGCCTCCTCGTCAGTGATCAAAGACAGCTTATCGGAGTATTCCTGCCCTCCTGGCTTCTTTTAGCCACTGAGGAAACTCTGACAGCATTCTGGAATACAATTCCGTGTTGTCGATTCGGTCTATGTCGTCAAGTGAAAAGAAATTTGCATTGTCCACCTTCCGGCCTCTCATAGTATCCAAATCCTCTAAAATGCCATAAGAACTTCCACCGATGCCTATAAACTGCCAAAAAATCGGGTAAGCCGACGCATCTTTAATCATACCCTTCACCCTTGCGCCATTGCTGGTTTCGCCATCTGTTATGCAGAGAACGTACGCAGGCAAGCTCCCACGTTTGTATTCATTCACAACTTCTTCGACAGCGGGGGCGAGGTTTGTTCCGCCACCGCAATCACGCATCACTTTTTTCCAATTTTGAGCAGCGCGTTGATAGTTCTGTACTGTTACAGAATCCATTCGTCTGCAGCGATCTCCAAAATACCACAGTTCAAATTCACTATTATCGTCGAATTCCATTGCAAGCGGGACGATTTTGTCGATAACCCTTTGTACCGCGCCGCTCTTGAAAGATGACGTCATTGAACCGGAAATATCGATCAGCAATGCAACCTGCGCGATAACGTCGGTAAGCTTATGCTTTTCAAGCGACACCCTGAGCGGTTTGGCAAGCGACACCAGTTGCGGAGCCTCTTTTTCAAGCCGCTTCTCGAGAGATACCTTTTGCGGTTTTGCAGGAACAGGCGAAGGAGTACCTTCTTCCCCACCGTATGCTTTGAGCAAATCGGACAGTCCGCCATTAAAGCCACTCGCCGCGCAGGATATGCGCCACACATCTTTCTTATAGATCTCAGCGGCGACAATCGCCTTCTCGGACGAGAAGTTCGCGCCGGACATGTCCAATCGCAACGCTTCCGTTCCGCTCTGCCTGACCGAGGACGTAAATGATTTGATGTCGCCCATCGTTCCCGCGCCGTCGATATTTGCCGTGAAGACCAGTTTGTTGATTTTCGACGGCAACCGGTTCAGGCTGATTGTAAAAATTGCAGTTCCGCCATTTCGCGTCATAACGATTTCACCGCCCGGGGAACGGGTCTGATTGTAAAAAATCATATATGACTCGTCAGAGAGCTTGTCGTTTACATCGACGCCAAAACAACAGCAGTCATACTCAGAAGTGCCGTCGACGTGCATTTCAACCGCCAAATCAGATGATACATCGATATATTTCTCTAACCTGTCGCGGAATCCGCGTTGCATGGTCGTCGCCATTTCTATTCGCCTCCTCGATTTGTTGCCTGTCAAACGACATCTCAACCGCAGACACGTCCTCAAAGGTTATTCGTGAAAGGTCGTCAATTTAAAAAAGCTGTTGTCAGCTCCTGTAGATCGCGCTTTTCTTTACGTCTTTCACAAAATCCCCCTGGCTTCGCAGCCACATATCGATTCCTTTGCCGTAGACCTCGGCCGTTACCGTGTACGTTCCGTTCGACTCGTTCGTTATCTTTGCCGTCGGCAGCCGGTCCAGCACCGCCTCGATCGAATCGCCCCTGAACTGAAACGTCACGCGCTCCAATTCGCCCGGATACATGAACTGCACGCGCTTACGAAATTCCCCGTCGCTGAATTTTTTCTCGTAGGGCACAAAAAATTTTTCGCCCGTTCCGGAGATGTCCTCGATCCGATCCACCCGGAAAACGGCGGGGAAATCGTTACTCTTATCCGCCGGGTACGCAAGAAGATAAAAGTAAAATTCGGAAAAGACTATCGCCACCGGTTTCACGATCCGGTCTCTGCGCATTCCGTCCTGCCGGGTGTAGGTGAACTTCGTCGCCTCGCGATTCTCGATCAGCCGCGACAGCTCCCATACCGGGGAAAGAAGGTTTTTGCCGTGCCTCAACGGAACGTAGTGGAAGAGCTCGTTCTTTATCATTTCGCGGATAAAATCCCTCTGCTCCGGCATGACCTGCCCCGTCAGTTTTTCTATCAGGCGTTCGATCACGTCTTTTGGAAACGCCCGGCTGTCGAGCAAAATTTTTACGATGGCGAGGGTCTCTTCGCTTGTCAGCCACTCGCGCTCGTACCGAACGAGCGAGTATGAATTTTTTGCTTTATCGTACTGAATGGCGGCCGACAACTCCGTCACGTGCACCTCGGCGAGATAGGCTCTCAGGTCGTCGATATCTCTTTGCACGGTCTTCTCGGATACCCCGAAGCGCTCGGCCAGCTTTTGTTTTTCGAACGCGCCGCCGCGGTTCAGCAGTTCGTACATTCGAAGCAGACGAAACGACTTATCTTCTTTTCCCACCACTTTTCCCACCATCTCCATCGCCCTCCATGCTCCTATTGTACCCTGACCTGTGGACAAAAAATGACCATTGTCTGCAAAAGAAAGAACCTCACGGGAGGGGCAGAAGCATGGAGGGTCTTTTTGAGAGCGTCAGAAGCCCGTCAGGGCCGGGGCAGCCCCCTGGGGCGGGTGAAGGGGTCCACGTTTTCATACTGACCGAACGACGCGGGGGTCTCGGGGAACGCGAGCACGTAAACGCCGACGCTCACTCTGTCCCCTCCTCCGGACGTTCGGTCGTTCCGGAACACCAGTTCCCACTTCATGCAGTCGGTGACCCACTGTAAAGCGTAACTGACCTCGTCCACCATGGATTCCCTCAGGTCGTAGCTTCCGCGTACCTGAAAGAAAAGCTCCCGGCCAATGGGGAAGCGCAGCTTTTGATGTATTTTTTCCATGTCCCTCTCACTGTCCCAGAGCATGGGGGACTCTCCCCACACATAACGCCGCTGGTAGCCGGAGCCCAGCTCCAGCGCCCCCAGCCTGTAACGCACGCCCCAGAAGCCCTCCGCGATCTCCTGATCCCTGCCGTCCCTGTTGTAAAACCAGGCGCTGTAATTGAGGTCCCAGAAAAATTCCACCCCGCCGTTTACGGGCATCTCGGCGTAACTCCGCGCCTGCACGCCGTAACGCTCGGCCGTCCTGTCCGCAAAGTTGGGCGTTCTTTCTCTGTAATTCCCCCAGGCGGCTCCAAAGCGCAGCCATGAGACCTCGAGCGCCGGATCGCGAATCCAGGGCGACCGCACCTCGAACTCCGGCCTGCGGTCCAGTCGGCCCCGATATTCATAAAAGGAGTCCTTCTGGTCCTCGATGTACTCGCTCCGCATCCAGTTCAGAGAGGCCCGCCATCCGTCCCGGTCGTAAAAAAGGGAGCCGTAAGGATGATGCATCTTCTCGTCCCACGCCCTGTCCCAGGAGTACTTGACCCCGCCCCGAACGCCGAATCCGCCGCCCAGGCTCTGCTCGACCTCCGCCATCCACTCCAGATCCACCCGGTCCCACCACGACATTCCAAGGTTCAGCATCCCCCCATCCCACGCATACGACCCGCTGAGGCCGACGCCCGTGCCCTTGTCCGAGTTCTTCTGGACGTAGGGCGTTATGGAGTACTGCAAGGCCCTGCGATCGACGTTGATGATGTAATCCATGGGCCAGGTGAAGAGATAGGTCTTCCCGAGGTAAAGGCGCGGACGTTTCGCCACGACGAGACGCCCGGGGATGAAGGTTATGCTTCTGGTTTCGACGCGATAATGAGGATGGTCCAGTGCGCAGGTCGTGGCTGAAACGCGCTGCCACCTGGCGATGAGAGAGGGCGAGGCCCCCTTCTTTCTGACGAGGCCGCGCTCTGCAGCGAGGTCCCACGGGATCACGTCGAGGTTGCCGCCGGAAATGTAAAGCGTTCCCTCCCCCACGGGCACGCTGCTCTTTGCGCCGGACATGACGCCCTCTTCCGTGTTCAGGTCATACTCCAGCCCGTCGCCGGCGATGGTCCGTCCCTCGCTCTGCAGAACGACCGATTCCCCCGGCAGCGGCGAGGCCTTCACCCTCTGCGTGACGGAATCGTACTCGATGCGCTCGGCGCGGATCATCGATTTTCCATAGGTCAGAACGGCGTCCCCTTCGGCCGTGGTTTTCCCCGATTCGTCGTCGTAGCTCACCCGTTCGGCGTCGAGCCTGACGCTCCCGGGCTGCTCCGGCAGGGCCGCAGGGGCACAGGCCGGAAGAAAAAGCGACCCGACAAGGACCCCGAAGAAAAAAATCGCCGCCTGCACAGGCCTCATTTTCCGTTTTGCGTCCACCTGATAACGCCTCCCCTGTCCAACAGGATGACCCCGTCGCTGTCGACGCTCGCCGTCCCGGCCTCCAGTATAAACTCCGCGTCGTAAACCATAAATCCCTTCGGGAAAAGAAACTCGTTCGTCTCCTGCGACCAGAAAAGGAAGTCGCTCTCCAGGTTCAGGACACGCTCCTCCATCTCCAGCGTTCCCAGAAGGAAATGCAGCTCGGCATTCCCGCCCTCCTCGACGTAGCTCCCCGTTCTGCTCCTGAAATACCATCCCTTCCCGTTCGGCATCCAGCGGTGAATATCGACGGAGGAAACCTCGATCACTCCCCTGTTTCGCCGGGCAAGGGGAATACGAACCTGCCAGTAGTCCCCGGAAATTTCCCGTTCGAACTCCAGGTTCTCCATCACGAGAGTCGGCATGTTCTCGAGCCCCTCCCTCAGAAGGTCGATGTCCAGGTTCATATCGCGAAGGGCGTAGCGAATCATCACCGCTGTCCCCAAAAGCGCCAGCGCCAGGGCAAAAACGCCTTTCCCCGCTCTCAGTTTCATCCGTTCCCATCTCCGGCCAAAAGCGGACTCCTACCAGACGATCTTCCACGTCGCGGACTCGCGCAGAACGCCGAGGGTACGGGTGACCAGGGTGCGAATCAGGAGGACGCGCCTGACCGCCACGATCTTCGCCCGCTCGGGCGTCGTCCAGTCGATTCTGTAACCGTCCTTCAGAGCCACCCGGAAATCCGCGCTCTTCTTCACCTCCGAAGCGAAGGCCTCCTGCGAAAATATCTCCCGGGAAGCGGTGGACAGCATCGCGTACATTTTCTCGAAGTCACTGGCCGCCCAAAGGTCCAAAAAGGTGCGAACCGTCTTTTCCCGGGATACGTAGGCGTTGTCCTGTTCGGATAAATCTTCCCCTCGTCCGGCGTCCCCTTCCTTTTGCCCGTCGCCCCTGCGCATCGCCTCGACAAAATCGGCCATGCTTTCGGACTCCGGCTCGACGACGACGATCTCCGGGGCCGGCGGCGCGGGAGGCGGCGCGGGCTGAGGCCGTTCGATCGCCTTCGGGGCGACCGGCCGGGGCGCCCTCGGGGGGGAGGGTTTTTTCGGGGCCGGCGGCAGTTCCACGACGACGATCTCGGGCTCCTCGTCGGGTTTTTGCACGGCGAAATTTTCCAGCGGCGAAGACGAGTGGTCGAAGGCAAAAAGCCGCTCGTCATAGACGCCCATCCCTCGCACGGCGAGCGCGTACCCCTCGAACTTCTGCTTCGGGAAAAAGATCAGTCCCTGTACGACGCCGTTCACGGGCTGATCCAGAACGCGGTCGTACCGAAGGGGTTTGACGCGCTTCCCGTCGGGCGTCACCAGCGCCACCTTCTCGGAGAGCGGCGCAAAGCTGAGAGGACGGGGACCGAAGGCGTACACGGTGAAGAGAAAGGGCTCCGCCCTGCCGATCGAAAGATCGGACACGAAGCTCTCCCTGTAGGACTGCCGCTCGGATTCCGTCATGCCGGTGCGAAGGGCCTCGGACTCCACCCAGGGGTCGACCAGCTCCTCCGGATAATGGACGATCCAGACGAGACAGTCGCGGCCCCAGTGGAACGAGGTTTGCTGTTCCAGAACCTGTATGGTCTCCTCAAAGGGCCCGGCGGCGGCAGCGGACAGAAGGAGGCAGCACAAAAACGCCCCCCCGAGCGTCCCCCGCAACATCCACGCCCATGTCAGCCCGCGAGATCTCACGCGCCTGCCCTCATTTGATCTTCTGTTCGGCGGGCAGCTCGATCGCGCCCCTGTCGGCGGGCCCCGTTCCGGTGGTCACCGTCGTGGTCGTCGTGGTGGTGGTCGTCGTCTGCGGCACGACGCTTTCACGAATGGTCGCCCCCGGATCGATGCGAAGGCTTTCGGGCGTCGGCCAGCCGGCCACACGGACATCCCCGGACGTCTCCACGAACATGACGGAGCCCTCCGCGATCTTGATGGCGTTGCCGCGGATGAAAATCCCCCCGATCAGGCCCAGTGGACCCAAAAGGGCCGCTCCGCCAAGGCTGGCGGCGCCCGCTCCGATGAGGGCTCCCTGCCCCTTATCCCAGCCCTTTTGCGCTTCGTCGGTCGCCTTTCTGGAGGCCTCGCCGACGGCGACCGGCGGACGCTGGGGGCCCAGGGGAATCAAGGACCTGAACGCGAGAAAAACCTGCCCCGGAACGCCGAACATGCGGGGCTGTTTGACCTCGCGGACGTACGTGTCGACGAGGCTGCCCTTCGGCGCGACCAGGTTCTTGTCCACGAAGAGGTCGTTCGTCAGCGCCAGCCCGACGAAATCCCCCTTTTTGGACTTTGCCGGGCCGAGCTCCTCGAGGAACCTGACCTGCATGACGGTCGCCGTGGGCAGGATAACCTCCTCGAAGACGATGGGGTCGGTCACCAGCGTGGCGAGAATACGCTCGACCCGCATCGCTATGGGTTTGCCGTACTGCATCTCCCCGTCCAGCTCGCTTTCGAGGCTCTCCAGGCGCGCCAGCGAGGCCCTCCGGGGTTGAATGCTCTGCCTCACGATCCACTCGGCGACGCTCAGCTTGAAGAGCATGGAGGGCTGGTCCGCCGTCCCGACCTCGAGGAAGTTGAGGATCGCGGTATGACGCTCGGAGATGCTCCCCGGCAGGCTCCTCCCGAAGAGCTCTTTCTCTATGGTGTTCAGGCGTTCGATCAGCCCCCCCTTGCTCGCCTCTCCATAGACGATCGTCTCGACGCGCTCCATCATCTGCACGGAGGAGCTTTTATCTTCACCCGCCTTCGTTTCGGCCGCCTGAAGGGGCCCGATCGCGAAGAAGACCGCCGCGAGGACAAGCGCGGGAAAAAACACGAAAGCGGCCATTCCCGTTCTCGAAAACGTTCTCGAAAATCCCGTTCGTCCTTCATATCGTCTTTCATAATGCTTTCCGGCGCGTTTTTTCCCAATCTTTTTCCCAATCCACTCCGTAACCCATTTCCTGGTTGTTTTTTCCAAAGTCCATACCTCCCGTATTCGACAGTCGTATAAATCTTATCGGGAACCGCAATCGTTATTTTATCAATGTCGACAACTCAGGCCAAAAAGGCAAAAATGTGGGGCTCTGCCCCCCGGAAAAAACCCCGCAGGGGACTTGTCCCCTGACCCCGTTAATTTTTTTTATGGCGCGCTCTGCCCACTGAGGCTGACGCCTGTGCTATTTTAGCAGTTTCGGTTCGAGTTGGGGTCAGTGTTCAGGT
>JAISSA010000021.1 GCA_031273365.1 Synergistaceae bacterium | reverse complement strand
GGAAAGTCGGTCCTCCAGTCCGGCCGGGCCTGAACGTCGCCCGATTTAAAGACCGGAGGACCTGAGGCCGCCTGATCCGCCCTGGCGACTCTGATTCACGTCGAAAAAGATTCCACGTGGAGCATGTGTTATATTTATTTCAGCAGTATCGACGTGATGAGGAGGAATGGACTGTGGCAAAGAAACAGATTATTTACGCGGCGGAGGACGTCCCGCCTTTCCCGATTATGGTGCTTGCCGGTGCGCAGCACGTTCTGACGCTCTTCGGCGCAACGACGCTCGTTCCGCTGATCTTCGGACCGGCCATGGGAATGAGCCCCGAGCAGCTGGCAAAGTTCATCGGTTGCGTGTACTTCGGAATGGGCATAGCGACGCTGATTCAGACCCATCCGAAGCTGGGAACGGGGTTGCCCATCGTACAGGGATCCAGCTTCAGTTTTATTCCTCCGATAATGACGATCATCGGGGCCTATGGAACCATGGGCCCCGAGACGATCATGCAGTACGTGGGCGGAGGCCTCATCATCGGCGGCCTCGTGCTGGCGGCTCTGGGTTATCTGAGGGTCGTCGGTCTCATTCGCAGGGTCATCACGCCCGTCGTCATCGGGCCGACCATCATGGCCATCGGCTTCTCGCTGGCGGGCACCGCGGTGGGAAGCGCCTCGCAGAACTGGCCGATATCCCTGCTGGTGGTGGTCCTGATCTTCGTGTTCAGCCTGGTTCTGAAGAACAGGTTGCTCAACATCTTCGCGATTATTTCGGCCATCGTCATCGCCTGGCTGGTCTGCGTCGTGGCGTCGAGCGCCGGATGGGTCACGGCGGGGCATCCCATTTACGTCAGCTTCGACAACGTGGCCCGGGCGCCCGTCTGGAGGACCGACATTTTCATGCCCTGGGGCGCGCCGAAGTTCAGCTTCCTCGCCGTCGGGGCCCTTCTGGCCGGTTTTTTTGCCGTCATGATCGAGTCGATCGGGGACTACCATTCCTGCTCCTACGTCTCCGGGCTCGAGGACCCCACGCCGGAGACGATCAATCGCGGAATCGGCGCCGAGGGCCTGAACTGCGCCCTTTCCGGACTGCTCGGTTCAGTGGGGACAACCTCCTACACCGAGAACATCGGCCTTATCGGCCTTACCGGCGTGGCCTCGCGCAGCGTCGTCCGCACGGGAGCGGTGATCCTGATCGGCATGAGCATGCTGGGCAAGCTGGGCGCGCTCGTCGCCACGATGCCGACGCCGGTTATCGGCGGGGCGTATATCGCGCTGTTCGGCACGATTGGCGCGCTGGGGATTCAGGTGCTGACGCGGGCGGACCTCGGCAGTCAGCGTAACGTGCTGATCGTCGGGTTCGCTTTCCTGATGGCGATGGGCCTGCCGGGCTGGGTGGGGCAGGAGTCGGTCCAGAAGACCTTCACGGACCCGAACAACGGGGCGTTCCTCGCGACGCTGGGCGGCATGGTCTGGGCCGTTTTGAAGACGCCCATGGCCGTCGCCGGACTCTGCGCGGCGTTCTGCGACTCCCTGGTTCCCGGCACGGACGAAGAACGCGGGATCGGAACCACCCCGGTATAAACGGTTACAGATCGGGCCGTTGCCCTGCAAGCTCCATCAGCGTCTCGACGGACAGGCCGGTTCGGATGCCGAATCGGGAGAGCGCGAAGTCATAACGGGTGGGGTCCTCCGGAGCGAGGTCGGCAAAGCCCCGCGTGATCTCGACGACGGTCTTCAGGTCGGCCTGTCTGCGTTGCGTCAGGCCAAGCCGAAGGGCTATGTTGTGGATGTGCGTGTCCGTCGGCATGAGCAGGTCGCGGGGCAGAAGGATGCTCCAGCCGCCGGGGTCGACGTCGTCGTGGCGCACCATCCACTTCAGCCAGAGCAGTAGACGCTTGCATGCGCTCCCGTTCTCCGGAGCGCTTAAAAGGGAAAACTGTAACCGTTCAGGCCTCATGCGTCCGGTTTTGCCCTGGCAGTCGCTCGGGTAAGCATCCGGGGCTGAGTGTGCTTTGTCCCCCTGAGTTTGAATGGTGGGGGGAAGTTTTGCGTGCTTCGGCTCCAGACCGCGGGCAAATCGGTTCAGCCCCTCCATGAGATTCCCGCCCTTTTGCAGGCAGTCTCCCATGAATGCCTCGAGAGTTCCATGCGCGCGAAGCACGTCTGAGGTCCGCTCCAGCAGCGCCGCCATGTGCTCCCCTGTCGTGAAGCGATGTCTGAAATCCCCGAAAAGTCCTCTCAGGTCAGACGCCCGGCGCAGCAGAAAGCGATGCGGGCGGCTGCCCATCGGCGACAGAATTTTTTGTACGCTTTTCAGGATCTGCGCCACGCGGCCATAGGCCAGGCACGAGGAAACAAGCCCCGCGATCTCGCGATCCGACGGGTCGTCGTAATCGTAGAGGAAAACGAGGGGGTCGGGGTACACCAGCTCCCGGCGGTTGTAAGTAACATAAAGCCCCTCCAGGAAGGCTTTCAGCTCAGTACTTTTCAAATGGAAGGGCTGTGTTGAAATCGGAATCGTCATCGGATGTAAAAAACAGGCCGTTCAAAACGGACGAGGCAGCGTGGGCTACTTTATGGCGTTGAAGATGGCAGATGGGGCGTTTGCGTGCGACTTTCCCTTTTTGATTTTGTGGTAGTCCGCGTAGGTCAGGGGGTTGCCCTCGTTCAGGATCTGCGCGGTTTTGACCCTGCCGATGAAAAGTTTGTGGGTATGGACGTCGGCGATGTCGATAACGTCGGCCTCGAGCGCCGCTATCGTGTATTCGGTCACGATGGGCAGGCCGCCGGTCGTCATGCGGTAGTTGCAGTTGACGAACTTGTCGTGCTCACGCCCGCAGCGGAAGCCGAAATTCCCGATAAAGGGGAGGGGAACGTCCTCGCTGAAAACGGAGACCGAAAATTTTCTGCTCTGCTCCAAAAGCTCGGCGGTGTAGTTGTTTTTATGAAGGCATGCGGCGACGCATATCGGATCGGCGGTCAACTGCATCACGGCGTCGGCGACCTGCCCGTTCAGCCTGTCCCCCAGTGTGGTGCTGACGATGTAAAGGCCATAGCTGAACGTGAATAGCGCTTTGGGATCAATGTCGTCAGTATTCATAACTCATCCTCCAGAAAAGTTTTTTGGCGAAAGAGGACAATCCACAGACCGTCCCCTTTCGCATTTCTCCCACATCCCGGTTCAGCGCTGTCCCAGTTCCCTGTCCAGAAGATAAATGCTCGAGGCGGAGTCGCCCAAAAACTCGAATTTCTTTACGATCTCGTCGGCGCTGGCCTCCTCCTCGACCTGTTCGTCGACGAACCACTTCAGCATGGACGCGGTCATGTGGTCCTTTTCCGCCAGAGCGAGATCCATCATTTTATCGATTCGCCCCGAGACGTATCGCTCGTGCTTCAGAGCCGTCCGGAAAACGCCGGCGGGGCCATCGAACTCCGCCGCGGGTTTCTCCAGCGCCTCGAAAACGACGCGCGCCCCACGCTCGTAAAGGTAGTGCATGAACTTCTCCACGTGCTCCATTTCCTCTTTTGCCTGCTTTTTCATCCAGTGGGCCATCCCCTTCAGGTTCTGGTCCTCGAGCCAGGCCGACATCGAAAAATAAATATACGCCGACTCCAGTTCGGCCCGAATCTGGTCGTTGATGCTGTCGACCATTTTTGGGGTGATCGCGGACATGTCTTACTTTTCTCCCTTCCAGAGACCGTGCAGGTTGCAGTATTCCCGCGCGTAGACCTTTCCTCCGGCGCAGGAGTCGAACGCGGCCTCGGGCGCCTCTCCCGGAGCGAGGAAACGCCGACAGACCCCACCGTCACCGATGAGTTCGATCCACTCGATGTAATGCTCGGGCTGCATTGGATGCGCGACGCTTCCCACCTTCACCCTGTTCCCCTCGAAAACGGGAACGTGCTTCTCTCTGGCGCCGTCGGAAGTATTTTCCACAAGCACCTTCATCGGATCGCCACAGCACGTCAGAGGACCCCCACCGGCGTGCAGAACTTCCACAATGTTGCCGCAGATCCCGCATTTGTACACGTCAAGTTTTTCCATACTTTTTCCCTCCTGTTCGTTATTATTGAGCTTATTGCCAAATAATAATCATTGTCAAGAATAACGCATCCTTTGTCCAAGTCAATGATAAAAAACGTATCCCATGCTTTCGGATTTTGATAAGTTTGAATCCAGGTTTAAAGCAAAGTTTTTGCTGCAAAGTGCCGATAAATAAAAAGTGTGAAATAAAAATTTGGGAGTGACTCGCGTGAGCTGGAAAAAAAAGACGTGCTGCATTGCGGGAGTAGGATTGTCGTTTCTGGCGCTTTGGCTGGCGTTCGCGCACTCGGCCGGGGCTCAGGAACCGCGGCGGCTTTCTGTCGTGCTGTTTCCTACGGAGAATCAGACGGACCTGGAGGTCTGGCAGAGTAAATATTATCCTTACAGCGTTCTCGAACAGAAAATGACGGAGTACCTGGCCACGCTTTTTTATAACTCGCCCCTGATCGACGTGACGGTCCTCGACGAAAACGGCATGAATCGATGGCTGAGTCAGCCTTATCGGGACGAAGACATGGCGCTGCAGATGGAGCTTTACAACGCGAGAATGAAGGAGCGCGAGATCAGCGGGACGGTCGAGACGGGCCGGGTCGCCCTGCGCATGAAGATTTACGACACGGTCGACGGAGAGCGGTTCGCCACGCGCGTCGCCGCCGGCAAATCCACCCGATACACGTTCAACCCCGGCGACGACGGACTGTTCTGGATCGACACGCTGATTGTGCCGCTGACTCTTCCATTCAAAGATGGCCTCGACCCGCTGGGGCTGACCAGAGTTTCCGATAAGGGACAGAGAATGAGCCGCCCCACGTGGCAGCAGTTTTCGGGTACCTCTCACTGGCAATCCATCAAAAACGCGATCGAGGAGGGTTACCACGAGGCGATGGGGCAGGTCTCCAACGTCATTCGGCGTAACGATCCCGATTCGGTCGAAAACGGCGACGACAGTTTTTCTCCGTCGTTTGCGACGGCAGGGCGGATTATCTCGCCCACGGCGCAATCCACGCGTAAAAGGCGGGAATACATCATCTCTCTGGGGCGCAGCGACGCGATTCGCGTGGGTGACGTTCTCGATGTCGTGCGCGGCGACACCTACGTCACCGTCGACCCCGAACATCCGGTGGTCGTGATGCCTCAGACGATCGGGAAGGTCAGGGTGGTCTCCGTGCAGGAGAAAAACGCCGTGGTACGCGTCATCAGGGACAATAAAAAGGAACCTGTCCGTTTGAAGGACGTGGTCATAAAAACGACCGGGCCGGCGAGCTGAGCGACATGAACATGAAAAACGCAAAACGGCTCATCGGGTTCACGGCTCTGACGTGTGTTTTTGTGTGCACGCTGTTTTCTTTTGTCCCGGAAGGCTGCGCCAACGGAGATGTCTCCGCCGACGTTCCTGTCCCGCCGGCCGAAAAAAGGACCGTCCGCAGGGCGCCGATCAAAAAACCGGCCGTCAAAAGAAAAAAAACGACGCGCCCCCGGGTCAGAAAGCCTCCTGCGGTCCCGCAGCCAACCTCGCTCGAGCGGGGGAGGGGCCTGCTGGAACAGGAACGGTACATGCAGGCTCGTCCGTGGCTGCAAAAGGCCGTGCAGGAGGAGCGCCGCAATCCCTGGGCATGGTATTGGTACGGCGTCGTTCACGAGCGGATGGGGGAGTTTCAGCAGGCGCAGTTTTTCTACACGAAGGCTCTGGAGCTGGACCCCCTGCTTCCTCCCCTGTCGCGCGTCGTGACGTGGCCCGACGACGGGGAACGAAAGCCTCTGTGGGATCCTCTGCGCCCGGCGCGCGTCTACCCGATCCCAACGAGCGATCACGGCGTGACGATCATCCCTCCGGACGCGCCGGAGGCGGCAGTCCGGCCGGGTCGGCCCGCCGTCGATCCGGAAATGCCGAAGGCGCCGATTTACGTTCCGCCGGAGCCGTCCGCGACTCAGAATGACGCGACGCAGCCGCCGGTCTACGTTCCACCGCCGCCGCCGGAATTCGAAGAAGAACAGGAGTGATCTGTCAGTGACTACAAGCCTTTCAGTGAGTGTAAAATGGAAGTATCGTCTGATTCGGGCTCTTTGCCTGTCTCTTCTGTTTTTTTTATGCGCGCCGGCCTCGGCAAAGGTGTACGTTGCGGAACCGCTGCTGGTCGCGCAGCCGACCTACGCGGGAATGCAGTTTTACGTGTATAAACCCTACGACATGCCCAAAGACTGGTATGCGACCTTTGACGGATATCCCGTGACGAAGAACGGGGACGGCGTATGGGTGTACGGGACGTATTCCGGGCCCGTTCTGAGGCCGACCGGCTACATCGTGGGGTCGGTCATTCCCTCGCTGGCGGGGCTGTCGCCCTGGACGCGTTCCGTACAGGTATCTTCGGTCACGACGCTGCCTCAGACCGCCGGCCCGGGGGTAGCCGTTCGCCAGCCCCGGGGCGAGGTTTACGCGAATGCGAATACGAATGCGACCTCGACCTACGTTCCGGACTGGTTTTTCAACAGCCGATTCATGGCGCTGGGGAACTGGAAGCCGAGCGTCGATCGTGTGGGGATTCTTCACAAGCCCGTCGTGCCCCTGGCGTGGAAAGGAAACCGCCCCAGGGTGATTTACGCCTGGAACGGGCGTGTCTGGCATCAACTGACGGCGCGCGAGGGGCAGCGTCCCATCGACGTTCTGAGGGAAAACCTGTATGCCCTGACGCAGATGGTGAACCACAACAAATTTATCTGGTACGAGGCCGACGTGCCTGTTCTGTCGCAGCAGGCGATCGCGTGGGGTTACTACTGGATGGGAGAGATCGTCCCCGCGCGATAGCGAGCTAAAAAGGGATTCTCAAGGGCTTGAAGCCCTTGAGCGGGGTTCGGGGCGGAGCCCCGAGGAGATTAGCGAAACGCGCCCGCGATGCGATCCAGAGCTTCCTTCAGTATGCTGCGGGGGCAGGCCAGCACGATGCGTTCAAAACCGTTGCCCTCCGGCCCGAAGATCTTTCCCTCGTCGAGCCAGACCTTCGCCTCCGTCAGCATCCGTTTTTGCAGCCTGTCCGGGTCCGTCTCCAGCGCGCGGAAGTCCAGCCACGCCAGATAGGTCCCCTCCAGCCTGAAGGGCTTCACCTGGGGCAGGTTTTCGCGCAGGTGGTTCACGAGAAACTCGTAGTTGCCGTGAATATACTTCAGGGCTTCGTCAAACCACTTTCCTCCGTGGCGATAGGCCGCTTCCATGCCCGCGATCGCGAACATATTGGGGCGTCCGACGCTGTTTTGCGTCAAAATATTTTCAAATCGCTGACGCAGGCGTCTGTTGGGGATGACCACCACCGTTCCCACCAGTCCGGCCAGGTTGAAGGTTTTGCTGGGCGCGATGACGATGACGGAGTTATCCCGGCACGTGGAGTTGATGGCGGCGAAGGGGGTATGTCTGTATCCCGGCATAACGATGTCGCAGTGCAGCTCGTCGACCAGCACGAGGACGTCGTGGGCCGCGCAGATTTCGCCCGTCCGTTCGAGTTCGTCGCGGCGCCATACGCGTCCCACCGGGTTATGGGGATTGCAGAGGATGAAGAACGTCGTCCGGGGATGGGCCGCCTGACGCTCGAGGTCGTCGAAGTCGATTTCGTAGCTGTCGCCGGAGATTTTCAGGGGATTGTTGACGATCTGCGCGCCGTTGTTGAGGATAGTGCGGAAGAAGGGATAGTAGACGGGTCGCTGCACGATAACCTGGTCGCCGGTCTGGCAGTACGCCTGTACGGCCATGTGCGCCGCGGGGACCGCGCCCGGAGCGAGCCGAATCCACTCCTTCTCGATGTGCCAGCCGTGGCGTTTCTCCTCCCACTCGACGATGGCGTCGTAGCAGGATTCGGGCACGATCGGGTAACCAAAGATGCCGTGTTTCACCTTCTCGGCCAGTGCCTCCGTGATTTCCGGAGCGGCGCGAAAATCCATGTCCGCAACCCAGAGGGGCAACAGATCATCGACGGGATAATTCACCCCGACATCCGCCCCCGGGACAGTGTCCCATTTTGAGCTGTTCGTGCGGCGTCGATCGATGATCTCGTCAAAGTCGTATGTAAAGTCATATCCCATAGTAGTCATATCCTTTCGTCATGTATTTTACAGGCCGGCCTCGTCCAGAATCTGTCCGAGGCGTTCCTCCGCCCCGATGGCCATGATGTGCACGCCGTCGGCGAGATTCTCGTCCCTGATCGTGCGAATCATCTCGCCCGCAAGGCGGATTCCCTCGTTCATGCGTTCCTTGCCCACAAATCTGTCCATCCTCGCGATGATGCCCTCGGGGATCTCGACACCGGGTATGGCTCGATTCATGAAGCGCGCCATGCCCGCCGACTTCAGCAGCACGATGCCCGCCAGCACGGGAACGTCGAACGGAGTTGTGAGCCTGCGAAACTCCCGCAGCAGGTCGAGATCGAAGACCGCCTGTGTCTGGAAGAATCGAGCGCCCGCGGTGATTTTTTTCCGCATTTTCATAATCTGCGGCATCATGGTCTGGCGCGTCGGCGAGACGGCGGCCCCGGGGAAAAATTCGATGCGGCCGTTCAGGCTGTTGCCCTCCAGATCCCGTCCGCTCATGAAGGTGGTCGCGACCTGCAGGATCCCGACGGAATCCAGATCGTAAACCGGCATCGCGTTGGGGTGATCGCCCATCTTCGGATGGTCCCCCGTGACCGCCAGAAGGTTTTTTATCCCGAGCACCCCCGCCGACAGCAGCTCTCCCTGGATGGCGATGCGGTTGCGGTCTCGCCCCGTGATCTGTATGACGGGCTCGACTCCCTCGTCCATAACGACCTTGCAGGCCGTCAGGGAGGAGATGCGCATGACGGCGCTCTGGAAATCCGTCACGTTTGCCGCGTGGATGCGCCCTTTTGCCAGACGGACGCAGACGCGCATATGATCCATGTCCGTCCCCTTGGGCGGAGCGAACTCCGCCGTGACCGCGAAACGGTCTATTTTGAGGACCTCGCTCAGCATACTCATTTTGCGTCCTGTCCTTCTTTCGCTCTGGCTTCTTTCAGTCTGTCCGCGCTGCGACGGCTTTCGAGGACGTGGCGACGCGGATGCACGTTTTTCAGGTAATCGCGCGGCGGCCTGATCTCCAGCAGGTTATCGAGCTGCCCGATGGCCGCGAGGCGGTCGCAGATGCGGAGCCACACGCATTCCTCGTCGGCGTTGACCTCGCACTGCCGTCCTTTCGCTCCGCCGCAGGGTCCGTTCAGCAGTCCTTTGGCGCAGCAGGTGACCGGGCATATGCCGCCGGTCCAGCCCAGCTCGCACCGTCCGCAGGCCCGACAGGCTTCGACGTACTCCCCCGCCCGCGTCGTTTCGCCCAGAAAAAGGGTGTCGTTCCCCGGGTACACGGGGATATGGAAGGTGTGCTCCATTTGTCCGACGAGCTTCGCGACGGTCTGGGTCCCGTCGCCGCAGGAAAAGGAGACGATGGCGTCGGCCCCGGCCAGTTCTTCCCTGATGCCCTTCAGTGCTTTTTTCACGACCTGCGCGTTACATGCGGGGTTGAGAACGCAGCGTGCGGAGACCTCCAAACCGCGTGTCTTCAGTTTTTTTTCGAACTCCAGAAGCTGCTCCGTTCCGCCGGTTTTACAGATCGTCGCGCATTCGGAGCAGCCCAGAAGAACGACCCTGCGGGCCGAGCCCAGAAGGGCAAACAGATCTTCACCGCTTTTTTGTTCTGTAATGATCACTTACGTCCTGTCCTTTCCCTGAGCTGAGAAATATCTATGTAAGTGTATACCATAAGGGTTGCGGAATGAGAAGCCTCCTTCAGAAATTTTTATCCGTGTTACAATCATTGCTGTCGACTTAAGGACGAAACCGGTTTGCGTGCATAGTTCTCTCTTCGCAGAGTCCCCATTCTGCAAAGGTTGGCCGGGAGAAAGGTATACAAAAAAGCTCAAGTCCAGTGGTGTTCCCCCTGTTGCCAGGCAGAGTCTTTTCCTGTAAACTGTGTCAGAAAGAAATCCATTGTGCCGGAGGGTTGTTCGGGATGTCCGTGAACAGAGAATATAAGAACAGCGTCTTCATGAAGTTGTGCGAAGACAAAAAAAGACTGCTCGAGATTTACAACGCCATCTCGAACAGGAACTATCCGCTCGATACTGAAATCGAAATCGTTACGCTGGACGATGTTCTGTTTTTGGGACGGCGAAACGACGCGGCGTTTATCATCGAAGATCGGCTTGTCGTTCTGATGGAACATCAGAGCACGCTGTGCGAAAATATGCCCGTGAGGTTTCTGATTTACGTTGGGCAGGTGTATGAAAAGCTGTTCAACATCGATCCCAAACTCAAACGGGCGATCTACAGGACGAAACTCGTGAAGATACCGAAGCCTGAGTTTTACGTTTTTTACAACGGCCGGGACGACTTTCCCGAACGAAAGGACCTGAGACTTTCAGACGCTTTCCGTGAAACGGGCGCTATGAAAACCGATATTCCGGAATGGTTCGGGGGGGTTTTGGAACTGGTTGTGCCGGTTTATAATATCAACGAGGGATTTAACGGAGAGATCCTCAAAAGGAGCAAAACGCTTTCCGGCTACTCCGCCTTCACCGCCAGTGTGCGCCGGTATCTGTTGTCCGGCTATGCGCTGGAGGAAGCCATTGAACGTGCCGTCAGAGACTGTGTGGAGCGGGACATTTTGGCCGAGTTTTTACAGGCTCATGCGTTGGAGGTGATCAATATGCTGACAGCGGAATTTAACCTCGAAGAAGCTATGGAAGTTTGGAAAGAAGAGGCAAGAGAAGAAGGT
>JAISSA010000221.1 GCA_031273365.1 Synergistaceae bacterium | reverse complement strand
ACTGGAAACGGAACAGCCGGCGTGAGGTGAAAGAGGATTTGGGCAATGATAAAATTCGATATGCCCGACAGGAGCATCATTGAGATTCGTAACGCAGTGCTGGACTTCAACGGCACGATTGCGACGGAGTCGATGACGCGCTCGCTCATTATCCCGAGAATGTTCTCTCGAACGCCGTTCATCGTTCGCATACGGTTCATGTCTTCTGTGTCTTCAATTTTTATCGCCCTGACGATCACGACGCGCACCTCCTGTCACTTTAACATTTTGGGGGTTTAAGGGGGCAGACTCCGAGGCCCGGGGCTGAGCACGTCCCCCCCTGAGCCGTTTACAGCGTGAATTGCCCCATGATGCTTTCGATGCCGGACGAGATGGAAGAAAGGTTCGCGGCCTCGATGGCCACTTTCCCTATCGCGTTTTGGGTCCCCTCCGTGGCCCGGGTGACGGCCGAGATCTCGCGCGCCAGGTTGTCTATGAGTTTCATGGCCTGTCTGGAGGACTCGGCGATCTCGTTGCCCGACGCGGACTGTTTTTGCGCGGACGCCGCTATGGCCTGAACGGCGCCGTTGACCTTGTCGATCTCGGAGTTGGCGTTCTTCAGGCTCTGCTGAGTCTCGTGCGCTTTTTCTATGATCCGGGATACCACGTTCGCGGACTCCTGCGTCGAGGCGATTGCGTTTTTCGTTCCGTTTTCCAGCTGCTCGATCATCTCGCTCACGCGGCGCGACGCGACGTTCGACTCCTCCGCCAGCTTGCGCACCTCGTCGGCCACCACCGCAAAACCGCGCCCGGAGTCGCCCGCCCGCGCGGCCTCTATGGCGGCGTTCAGGGCCAGAAGGTTCGTCTGGGTCGCGATGTTCCTGATCGACGTGGCGAACTCTCCGATCGCCGCAACCGACGCGCCCACATCGGACATTCTCCTGCTGTTTTCCAGGGAGGCGTCCCCCACTCCCCTGAGCTCGTCCACAAACCCGTTCACCATCTCGGAGACCTCCGCGCTCAGCCGTGAGGTCGCGCCCGAGGACTCCGCTCCTTCCGTCGCGGACGCGGCAGTCGTATTGGCGGCGCTGGTGACCTCCTGGACGGCGATCGTCGTCGCCTCCACGGAGCGCAGAACCTCGCCAGCGAGCTGCTCCACGTTGGTTGCGGCCGATTTCGAGTGGCTGACCTCATCTGTCGCCCCAAGGCTGAGCCTGTCGAGATTCCCCGAAGAGGACGTCAGCTGCCGGACCTCGTCCCTGACGGACACCACGATGTCGGTGAAAACGTCCTTCATGTTGTGCAGCGACGCGACCATAGCGCCAAGCTCCGTGTTCACGCCGAGGCCGGAGACGGCCCGCTCCGTTTCCGGGTCCTGCGTGAGGTCGAGCGACGCCAGCCTTTCCAGCGTCTCCTGCACCGCCTTCAGCGGTTTCGTTATGCCGGGTATCATCAGGATCATGTAGACGACCAGCAGGACGAGCGCGACTCCCCCGGCGGCGGCCTGTATCATTGTAACGCTGTGGACTATCCGGCTAAGCTGTTCGCGGGGAAACACCAGCGCGGCGACGTATCCCGACTGGCCCTGGCTGTAATATATCCTCCTGGACGTGCCGAGCAGGGTGTAGTCTCCGAATCCCGATTCGTGGGCCACCATCTTTTTCCCGATGGCGGCGAGATCGTCCTGTACCTTTGCGCTCGTCCTGGTCAGATTTTCGACGGTCATGAAGGATTTGTCGGGGTGCTCCAGAACCAGGCCATCGGGGGCCAGAAGAATGCCGTAGCCGCCTCCGAGCACGGTGGCCTTCCTGATTTGGGCTGCCAGAGTTTCCAGCGACACGTCCAACGCGATCACCCCGAAAATGCGCCCGTCGTCTGCATATATCGGCGCGGCAGCCGTTATGACGAGGTTTTTTGTGTCTTCATCGATATATGGCTCGGTGATGACCGCCTTTTGGGCGGCGACGGCCTCCCTGTACCAGACTCTGGTGCGGGAGTCATAACCCTCCGGGGGGTTCCACTCGACGCCGCCGATTATGCCGCCGTCACGTTCGAAGCCGACGTACACGTCGTTCACATTTTGCGATTTATTTGTGGTTTGCAGCTTCACCATCATGCCGGCAATCTGTTTGCCGTCGAAGGAACCGTCCGGGCGGAACAGGCTTTGCACGCCCGGGATGGCGTTGAGTATGATGTTCTCCAGCCCGGTGAAATAAAAATCGATGATCCCCGTCATGTAGCTGACGCTGTTTTTCGCCTCCTCATCCGCGAGGCCGGTGGTGACGCTCGAGGTTCTCCCGTACATGGCGACTGTCGTCAGAAGCAGCACCAGCACCACAACCCCAAGCAGCAGCAACAGTTTGTTTTTTATTTTCATCGATACTGCACCTCTTCCTTATAATGAACAATCTGACTCGCATCATTGCCCTGAAATTATTGCGATCATAAATTAAACAGGCAATAATAGCAACACTCAAACCCGGCTCCTCCTGCCCATAACATTGGTACAGAAAACCGCATTCGCGAAAAGAGGAATGTAACCCGGCTGTATGAATAATTTTACATGGCTGTAAAAAATCCTCCGTATAATCGCCTCGTCAGTCAAAATCTCAGGCGGGAGGTTACAGAAATGAAGAAAATTTTTATCGCGTTGATCTGGTCGCTCGTTTTTCCATTGGTGCTTCACGCTTCAGTGGATGATCCTGGTATTGGGGCGGGAGAGGTTGCTCATTTAACAAGGCGAGCAGAGGGGGAAATATCTTCATAATGTTTCGTCCCCTCATGGCAAGTCGTTGCACCTCACTCTTGAACGCTGTAGTGGGATGAGGCGTCAACATGGATACCGAAATCCTTAAACATATCTTCCAGCGTATTGTACGGCCCCAACAGGTTACGCCCCGCTTCGCTGTCTTCCAGAACCCTGATCGTCTCCTTGTTCGGCTCATGTTCTTCAAGCCCGTTGACGAATTCAAGGACCCGCGCAGCACTGTCAACCGGCAGGTCAAGGATACGGCGGCAAAGGTCTTCTTTCACGGTGAGCTGAGCAACAGTCATTTTCATCACTCCTTTGCAAAGATTATAGCAGAGCTCCCGCCGCGATTGACATTGATTAAATTTCGATTAGTCCTTCTATCCCGCGTTCGTCTTTTCGTGGTGAGCGCGGGCAACGTGAAAAAAATGCGCCGCCACGACCGCCTGGCCGACGGAGACCCCTTCATCGTTGGGCGAAACGCTCTTATGCGTCAGAACTGTGAACCCGCGATTTTCCAGCTCACGGCAGCTCAGGTCGAGCAGCAGGCGATTCTGCCAGACCCCGCCGGAAAGCGCCGCGTGTTTCAAGCCCGTTTTACGCCTCAAAAGATCGCAGGCATCGCAGATCGCCAGAGACAACCCCCCGTGAAACGCCCCCGCCGTTTTCCCCACGCTGTCGGCCCCTGTGGAGACCAGCGCCCTCACGGCGCGACGCCAGTCCAGAAGGACGAAATCTCCCTCGTCCCGAACGTCGAAGGGCAGGGCGTCGCCCGACATTTCAGACCGGTTCTCGAGGACCATCGCCGCCTGCCCGTCATACGTGGCCGTCCGGCACAGGTTCAAAAGGGCCGAGACGCCGTCGAACAACCGCCCGCATGACGTGGTGACCGGCGCCGCATGGAGAACGGCGAGCAGGGCATCGACCGGCGCGTCGAACCCAAGCCGGAGCCCCCGCGCAATTTCCCCGGCCTCCGGCATTCCGAACGCCTCGTGCAGCAGAGCCAGAGCGCAGCGCCATGGCTCGTGGATCGCGCGCTCTCCCCCCGGAAGCCGGAAGGGCAGGAGAGACCCCATGCGTTTGAACCCCCGGGCGTCGCCGACAAGAAACTCCCCCCCCCATATCGTGCCGTCGTCGCCATACCCCGTACCATCCAGGAGAACGCCGACGGCGGGCTCCCAAAAGGCGTTGTCCAGCAGCACCGACGCCAGATGCGCATGGTGATGCTGGACAGGACAGAGGGCGACGTTCTCTCTGCTCCCGCAAAATCCACAAAAACCTTTTGCCAGCTCCGTCGCCGTGTAACCGGGGTGTTTGTCGAACGCCAGAACCCTCGGCTCGATCCCGTACAGCTCGATAAAATGAGACAGCGAGCGTCGATAGTACGTCGCCGTCCCCAGCTGGTCCAAGTCCCCGAGGTACTGTCCCGGGAAAAGCGTCCTGCCCCTCGCCAGAGACCAGGTCGACTTCAGCTGGGCTCCAGCCGCCAAAATATCGGGCGACTCGAAAGGCAGGAGCATCGGATTGGGAACGTAACCCCGGGCGCGCCGCAGGAAAATAAAATTTTTTTTGTCCGCCGGAAGCACGACGGAGTCGTCGACAGGCGTATAAATGTCCCGGTTATGGCACAGAAAAAGGTCGACGATCCCGGACAGCGTCGAAAAGGCCTCCTCGTTGGAGGAGACGATGGGCGAGTCGCTGATGTTGGCGCTGGTCATGATCAGGACGTCGAATCTCTCCATAATCAGGTAATGCAGAGGCGCGGAGGGAAGCATGACGCCAAGACGCCTCTGCAGGGGCGCAACCAAAGTCGAGACCGGCGCGGCGTCCCGGATCGGGCAAATCGCCACGGGCCGCTCCGTGCCCGTCAGGAGGGCCTCCGCCCCGGGCGACAGATGTACAAGACGTCGCGCCGCGTCAGGGTCGCGAACCATCAGGGCAAAGGGTTTGTCCGGTCTGTGCTTGCGGCGGCGCAATTCTCCCACCGGTCCGTCCTCCGGCAGACAGGCGATCTGAAAACCGCCCGTCCCTTTAACGGCGACGAGCCTGCCCGCTGCGATCCCGCAAAGCAGGGCATCGATCGCCTCTTCGGCCTCGCACAGCGTCCTTCCCGAAGAATCGGCGAGCCACACCTTCGGCCCGCACACGGGGCAGGCGTTGGGTTGGGCGTGGTAACGCCGGTCGGCGGGATCGTGGTATTCCCGCTCGCAGTCGGGGCACATCGGAAAATCGCGCATCGTCGTCATGGGGCGGTCGTAGGGAAGCTCCCTGATGATGGTGTAACGCGGCCCGCAGGCCGTGCAGTTGATGAAGGGATACCGGTGGCGTCGGTCGAGCGGATCGTTCATCTCCGCCAGACAGTCCTCGCAAATCGCGAGATCGGGCGGAATCAGGACACGCTGCTCCGCTCCCCGTCGGCTTTCGACGACCGAAAAATCCACAAACGTCCTCCGTTCCACGGGAAAACGTCGAACCTGAACGTCGGAAACGACGGCCGCGGGCGGATGCTCCTCCCGCAGAATACGCAGGTACTCGAGTATCGCGGCTTCACCGCCCTCGAGGACGACCTCCACTCCGCCGGACGTGTTGCGCACTGTCCCGCAAAGCCCCAGAGACCGGGCCGTCCGGACGCAAAAAGGACGAAACCCCACGCCCTGGACGACCCCGGTAATCAGAAGAGAGGCACGCAACATCAAGTCGAATTTCCCCGGGAAATGCCCCTCGTTTTGTTCCAATATACGAAAAACGCCATGAAACTTTTCCTCTCTTTGATGCAGGTTAATGGCTCTTTTTCAGATCAGGCAGCTTAAAGCCAAAACCATGGGGCTCCGCCCCATTCCCCGCAGGGGACGAGTCCCCTGACCCCGTTAATTTTTTTCTTTATTTCTTTATTTTCCTTTTTCATCGGCGGTTATCCAGAGCACGCCGCCGTCAGTCTCGAGAATCGTCGCGATCTGACCGGGGCGCAGTCCATCCGGATCGTTCGTTCGGGCCGTAAGCTCGATCCTTCCCTTTTTCGTGTCGACCATCACCTTGCCGGCGGACGAGCCCGCCCCTCCCACGGAGATATATACGGAGGCGCGCCTGCCGACGAGGCTCTCCATATCGAGAGTGCCGTCCTCCTGAAACCTGAGAAAGGCCTTTATCATGAAAAGCGACAGAGCTGCCAGCAGAATCCCCGCGCAGACGCCGAGCAGAGACGACATTCCCCTCGATTCCCCGGAGAGCAGCGCCGCCAGCGTCACCCATCCGTAGCCGATGAAGAGCGCGACAAAATTCCTCACGGAGAGGTAATCGGAAAGTCCTCCCCCTCCGTCGTGCACGTCCGCCCCCGCGTCGTCGAGGTCGGAGTCCCCATCCCCGACAGTTCCGAAGGTCTGGAAAAGGAAGATGCACGTCGCCACCCCGCCGATCGCGACGTGAGCCCACTCCCATTCGCCAAACGTCATCCGGCCCGCTCCGGCCGCGTCTCAGATTTTTTTGCCGTCGGTTCGTCCTCGCGTTTGCCGAGGATCCCGGGGCCGACCACGCCCGTCAGTCGCAGAAGGTCCTGCAGAGGCGGCAGGCTTGTCGCGTAGTCCCGAACGAGGTTCGAAATGGTCCTGCCGTCCGCCTGACCGGAGTCCCAGACGGTCACCTTGTCGATCCTGAAGTTGGATATGGCCTGGGCCTGAATGGTCATCATCTCCGGAACCTTTTCGGCCATCATCAGGAGAAACGCGGCGTTCGCGTCGCCCGCGGCGGCCTCGACAAGTTTCCTGATACCCTCGGAGTTCGCCTCGAACACGGCCTTCATACCCTCGGAGCGGCCAAGCATTTCGTTTTTGATCTTCTCTCCCTCGCCCTGCCCTTCACGGCTCTGGCGCTCCATCAGGGCCTCGGCCTCTATGATGATGCGGCGCTTCTCGGCCTCGGCGGCCGGGATGGCGTCCGCGATGCGGGACGCCTTGTCGCGCTCCGTGCGCGCGGTCTCCGCCTCCATCTCGGCCAGGTAGGCGAGCCGTTTGGCCTCGGCCTCCTTCGTCTTCTCGGCGACCGTGCCGCGCCTGTTGGATTCCGCCGTCTTCTCGCGAAGCTCCGCTTCGGACTCCGCCTTGATCTGACGCGCGAGGTTCTCTCCCCTGACGGCCTCGGCGTCGGCCGCGGAAACGCCTATACGCTGCTCTCTCAGGGCCTCGGCAAGGCCGATCTCCTTTTCCCTGGCGGCACGGGCTATGGCGATCTCCCGTTCTCTGGCGGTCTCCGCGAGCCCGATCTCCTTTTCCTTGTTGGCCTCGGCCATGCCGATTTCCTTTTCCTTCGTCGCCCGCGCAAGGCCGATCTCCCGCTCCCTGTCGGCTCCGGCCACCCCGATTTCCCGATCCTTGGAGGCGTTCGCCACGCCGATTTCCTTTTCCTTATCCGCCTGCGCGACGCCGATCTGGCCATGCCTCTCCTGCTCGGCGACGTCGATCCTCGCCTGGTTGATCGCCTCGGAGGCCGCCTTCTGACCCAGCGCCTTGATGTATCCGGACTCGTCGTCGATGTCCTTGATGTTGACGTTGATCACGCGCAGGCCCACCTTGGCGAGCTCGACCTCGACGGACTCCATCACGGCCGACTGGAATTTCTCCCTGTCCTTGTTGATCTCCTCGATGTTCATCGTGGCGATCGTGGCGCGGAACTGGCCGAAGATAATGTCCTCCGCCACCTGCCTCACCGCCGCCTGGTTCAGCTCGAGGAGCCGCTCGGCGGCATTCTTCATCACGACCGGCTCGGTGCTGATGCCGACGGTGAACGTCGAGGGCGCGGCGATGCGTATATTTTCCTTCGACAACGCCCCCTGCAGGGGGATTTCTATGGAGATCGGGGTCAGGTCGAGGTAGGAGTAATCCTGCAAAAGCGGCCAGACGAACGCGGCCCCTCCATGAATGCACTTTGCCGACCCCTCTCCGGTCTTGCCGAAGATAACGAGAATTTTGTCCGATGGACAACGCTTATATCGCCTTATCAGCGATATAAATGAAAGGAAAACAAAAACGACGAGTATCGCAAAGAAAACTGTGCCCACATACGCTATCCTCACGTAAAACCACCTCCTGAGTTATATCTGCCCCTGCGGCGTCGTCCGCCTCACGAAGTCGTCGATCAGCCTGCGGGATATGCTGAGGCCCGGAGGGACGTTCGGCAGGGCGTCGGGCGGGTACCAGCCCGCGTCGTCCAGTTCCAC
>JAISSA010000220.1 GCA_031273365.1 Synergistaceae bacterium | reverse complement strand
CCTGCTCGCTGTCGGCACACGAAACAGCGCCGGGAAGGTCAGGAAATGTTATGGTGATGCCCTCATCGTCAAAATCGAATAATGCCGGATAGATCGCAATTTCCTGTTTTAACAGGGTTTCCATCGTTTTCATCTCCATTTTGAGAGTGTGAAGGGCAGATATCGGCCCCTGCTATTGTATCTCGTCGATTCCTGTCTGCTTTCTGATAGCGCTCAGAATGCCCCTGCCAAGGTCTTTTCTCTTAGGAACCGTTGTGACCTTTGTCCCATCGGGGCTAACGAAAACTTTGTGACTTCCCTTGCCTCTCCCCGTATCGATCCACCCAGCCTTTTTAAGTATTTTGATCACATCGTCCTGACTGATGGCAGCCACCTTCTTTTTTGATGCGTGTATATTATACTCCTTCGTAAGATTACCGGGAAGGAGTACACGTTATTGTAACCGTTCGAACTCCAGGACCTCAGCTTTTCATGGTGTTCTTCCATTTCCCGCTCAGGTCGTCGGGCTCGATGCTATAATCACGTTAAAAGTGGGGTCAGACATGGACATGAAGATCGGCGGGAAGAAGAGGCAATGAAGCAGATTCATGAAAAAGGCTACGCGGATAAATATGCGGAGATGGAGACGGCGCGGTCTACGACCCAAGAGCCCGCGACCCAAGGGTCCGCGACCCGGGGGTCCACGACCCGAGGGTCTACGACCCTGATCGGACTGGCGGTGGACCGGGCGGCCCGGAAAGTGGGCGGGTACAGGATCGAAAGGCTGCGGCCTTAGACGGCAAAGGTATATGCAAAAACGCTTAAATCGATGACAGTGAGGTCCCCCGCAGGATTTCCAGCAGCACGGACACCGCCTTCGCGCGGTGGGATATTTCGTTTTTGAGGGCGGCGGGCAGCGAGGCCATGGGGACGTCGTATCCGTCGGGAATGAACAGCGGATCATAACCGAAACCGTTTTTTCCCGCACCGCTCTCGGCCAGTCGCCCCGCGCATGACCCCTCGCAGATGAGCGTCCACTGTTCCGGTACGGCAAGCGCGACGGCGGCGACAAACTGCGCGCGCCGGTCCCCGCGCCCCCGCATTTGATCGAGAAGCCAGCGGTTACGGGCGACGTCGTCCCCCTCCACGATGCGCGCGGACCGCACGCCCGGTCCCCACGACAGAGCCTCCAGCTCGATGCCGCTGTCGTCCGCCAGCGCGGGGAGCCCGAACGTCCCGGCCCACGCGCGCGCCTTCAAAAAGGCGTTCATGGCGTAGGTAGTCCCCGTCTCTTCCACGGCCTGGGGCAGACGTCCCGGCACGACGAAATCCGGAGCGAAGACGAGCTCCTTCACGGCCTCGCGGGGCAGAAGCTGCAGGAACTCCGTGTACTTGTGGCGATTGCCGGAAGCCAGAAGGAGCCGTTCAAAAAGAGGGGCGCTGCCCGTCGGTACAGACATGAATGCAGACATGAATGCAGACATGAATGTCACTGCCGCGGCAGCTGCCAGGTCGCCGTCAGGTCTACGGGCGCGCCCGTACTGGTGATTCTGGAATCCACCAGGAAACGGACCTTCGTTATCGGGGGAAAGTTATCCCGCAGCGTGCGCACCACTCCTGTGATGAAAAGCGTGCTTGGCTTTGCGCCGACGGCTCCCAGCGCGGAGATGAAGGGCCCCGAAAAATCCAGATACACCGTGTCGACGTTACGAAAAACATGCCGCAGCCGGGTTTCATCGCTGAAAAAACCGCTCAGTTCCAGTAATTTATGGATCGCGTCCTGAATGTTCTCCTCGCTGGTCCTGGATATGATCTCGGCGCGCTGCTCCGCCAGCGCGTCGTTCTTCGGATAAAAGAGAGAAAGGGTCACCTTCTGCATATCCAGCTGAGCGCCGCTTCTCTCGCTGCCGAGCGCGGCGCTCAGCTCCTGCCTGTTCCGCCCGCGGTCGTCTGTTTTGAGCAGGCTCTGGCTTTCGAGCATCTTCAACATGCGGGAGGTTCCGATAAAACCAGCCACAAAACAGAGTAAAATTACGCCTCCCCACGCCAGAATACGCAAAAGGAGCGGCGCCTTGTTGTGTTCACCGCGATTTTGTTCACTGCGACCGGGGGCCTTTCGAGGGTCGGGCGGCGATTTAGGCGATTTAACGGTACGCTTGCGCCTGGCCTCGACCCTCTCTTCAAATTCTCTCTCTGGAAAATCGTCCCGATAACGTCCGAAGGGACTGTCGTCTCTGCGGCGAGCCATTGTTTTCACTCCCTGGAGCCGTCGGCTCTTATAAAAATACAGTGCTGCAGGCATCGACATGTTCTGCCTGAGCGCAACCCATCGTGGTGTTTTACTTTAAATAAGCGTTGATGCCGTTTGCCATCGCCTCCGCGATTTTTTGCTGGTAGCCGGGGTGTGCAAGCAGCTTCGCCTCGCGCGCGTTCGTGATAAAACCCGTCTCCATGAGAACCGCCGGCATTCCGGCTCCGCGAAGAACGAAAAAGGGCGCCTGCGCCACACGTTTCATGGGTAAGTTCGCCGCGTTGCCCGCCTTGAAGAGCACCTCAGCGGCCGTCGTGCTTTCGGTGATTTTGTTGTTCTGCTGCATGTCGCCCAAAATTTTCAGCAAAAGCTCGGTACGGCGGTCCGACGCCGCGCCGTTCGTGTTCCTGTCCTCCAGGTATTCCCGGTTTTCTATTTTTGCCAGCGCAAGGGCGTCTTTGTCCGTCGGCAGCGCCATCAGGTAAATTTCAAATCCTGCGGAGTTCTTCCCCGGAGGGAGGGAGTTGACGTGAATGCTGACGAACATGTCCGCGTTCACTTTGTTGGCGATGTCCGTCCGCTCCTGAAGCGTCAGGTAAACGTCCGTCCTGCGGGTCATGCGGACGTCCATCCCTCTGGCCTTCAGGGCTTTTTCCATTTGCAGCCCAATACCGAGGGTGATGTCCTTTTCCCTGAAACCGTTGCCCACAGCCCCCGGGTCCCTGCCTCCGTGCCCCGGGTCCAGGACCACCAGCAGCTTGCCGTTCTTCTTCGGCCCTTCCCGCCGGACTGGCGCGACAGGCGTTGCCGGCTGCTTTGCGGGCGGAGGAGGCGCCTCTTTGATGACCGCCGGAGAGGTGAAGATAAAATCCAGCACGACGCGCCGGGGAGCGTTCAGGATAAATTTTTCGACCCTGGCGTTGAACGCGGTAAAGGTGATCGTGACGAATTTCGTCCCCTGTACCAGCGCGGCATCCACGTTCTCGTAAGGCGCGGGAATACCCGCGAGCCCGTCGACAATGCGGGCGAAGTTCATTGAAATTTTGTTCCCCGCAACCTTTATTTCGGGGTTCGACTCGTCGCTGCAGTCGATGACGGCGCGCACCTTTTCCCGCGACGTACTCCACCGAACGGCGCGAATTTCACCCGACGCCGACGCCGGAGAAGCGACAGGCGAAGGCTGAGGCGTCGGTTTTTTCTCCGGAGTTTTCGGCGCGGAGACGGGCGTAACGGCGACATTCTCTGCGACTTTTTTCTCTGCGACTTTTTTCTCCGGGATTTTTTTCTCCGCGCTCTTATTCTCTGCGCTCTTATTTTCTGTATTCTTATTCTCTGTATTCTTATTCTCTGCACTCTTATTTTCCGCGATCTTTTTTTCCGGTTCCGGAGTTACGGGATTCCGGGCGATCGCGGGCGGCTCCCGGACAGGAGGCGCTTCCTGCACCGCCTTCTTTGCCTGCACTGCGTCAAGGCGCAACCTGTCGCTGGCGCTCCGGCCGGCAAAACGCTGCAAAAGGCTCAGGAGCGACGGGACATCCATCCACCATCTGCCGTTCCGAAAACGGCCCGGGCCGTAAAGCGGCACAAGCTGGCTGTTGTACCAGGCCGCCACGGCCTCCGGAATGATTCTCAGCCTGTTCCCGCCGCGGGTCAGCAAAAGCTCCTCTCCCGCAAGGGAGGCCTCCAGGCCCAACAGCGCCCCCGCGTCCACGACGGAGACGACATACCCGCCGTCGTCCGTCGCCGGAACCTCTCCCAGGGCGACATTCCCTTTGTAAAGCGTGGCCACGCCTGCCTCTGCGGAAGCGGCAAAAAACAGGAAAACGACAAAAAACAGGAGTACCAAAAATACCCGCCTCTCCGGATTTTTCTCTCGAAGCGCGTTCATTGCCGATTCTGGAATTCCTCTGCGATGATTTCCGCCGCCTGAATCGCCTGTTCCCGGCTGACGTTCAGGTGCGTCACCAGTCGGAAGGTGTCCGGAGCCGTTTTGTTGAAGATCACCTGCCGCCTTCTGCAGGCCTCGAGGAGCCGGTCGGCGCTTTGCTCGTCCGGCGTCCCAAAGTACACCATATTTGTGGGACGGCGCACGTCTCCGACGCGCAGGCCGCCTTTCCGAAGAATTTCCTTCATTGAACGGGCATTTTCGTGGTCCTCCGCCAGGCGGGTCACGTTGTGTTCGAAAGCGTAAATTCCGGCCGCCGCGACGATGCCGGCCTGCCGCAAACCGCCCCCCACTTTTTTCCTCCAGTACCGCGCGCGTTCGATGAAATCTCCCGACGCGCAGATAAGGCTGCCCATCGGCGCTCCCAGTCCCTTGGAAAGGCAAATCTGGATGGAATCGACGTCTTTGACCATATCCGCGGCTTTCACGCCGAGCGCGACCGTGGCGTTGAAGAGCCGCGCCCCATCCAGATGAACGAACAGCCCGCGATCATGCGCCCAGGTTGCGCGCTCGGAAATTTCCTCCGGCGTAGAGGCGTGTCCTCCGGCGCGATTATGGGTATTTTCGAGGCACAGCAACCGGGGGTAAGCAAAATGAACGTTGCCCTTCGGTTTCATCACCCGCTCCAAATCCGCGATGTCGGGAAGCCCCTTTTCGTCGTTCATCGGGATCGGCACCGCACCGCCGAGAGCGGCCAGACCGCCCCCTTCGTACTGCAGCATGTGGGCCTCCTGCCCGACGAGAACGCCGTCTCCCCTGTTGCAGTGAGTGAGGAGCGAAACGAGATTCCCCTGCGTTCCCGAGGTCACGTAAAGCGCGGCCTCCTGGCCCAGCAGTTCGGCTCCCATTTTTTCGAGGCGCCGGACCGTGGGGTCTTCGCCATAAACGTCGTCGCCGACCTCGGCCTCGCACATCGCCCTGCGCATCTCCGCGCCGGGCCTCGTAATCGTATCGCTTTTCAAATCGATGGGAAACAAACCAAAACACCTCCTGAGATTCAGGTGAGAACTGTAAAGCACCTGAATTATAAACCACCACAAAATCGGGCCCAGGGTAAAAGGTCCTCTCCCACAATCACGCCAACCCCTGCGGAGGCATGTCCGCCTCCGTGAAAATCGGAACCCGCCGTAGGCTGGAGCCCCAACCGCTCCGCAATGGCAAGACAGCGGAAAACCTCCGCGGGACTGCTGCCCGTCGCCCAGCACTCGAGGCCCCACAGACCGGCGTCTTTCAGTTTTTTCAGGAGAGGAGGAAGATCGTCGAGGTCCGGCGTCGTCTGAAGCGGGTGCGCCACAACGGGCAATCCTCCACCCTCCCTGATAAATCGGATGCAGTCGTCCGGAGCCGGAAGAGGGCGGGGCACATAGGCCGCCGCTCCCCTTTTCAGATACCTGTCAAACGCGATCCGGACGTTTGGGAGGTACCCTTTGTTCACCAGCAGGCGCGCCATATGCGGACGCCCAACCACATCCGATCCCGCCAGGGTCCGGACTTCCTCCAGGGTAACGTCGAACCCCGCCTCCCGCAATTTTTGACAAATGGCGACGTTACGCTCATGCCGGGCTTTTCTGTTCTTTTCCAGCGCGCGCTTCAGGGGTTCGCCGGCAACGTCGAAGCGATAGCCCAGTATATGCAACACCCCGTCATACGCGGCAGACAGCTCGACCCCGCTCACGGCGCGGATCGACTTTCTGCGGCAGGCCGCCAGAAAGGGAACCACGCCCTCGATGGTGTCGTGATCCGTCAGGCTGGCGACGGAAATTCCCCCCGCGGCAAGCAACCGGACAAGCTCCGCCGGGGAAAGAATCCCGTCTGAAAAGGTGCTGTGGAGGTGAAGATCGATTTTCAGCAAACGCGCTTCCTTTTCAATACTATTCCCTGCAACGCCAATGCTATTCCCTTCAACGCTATTCCCTGCCGGCGTCTTCGAGCAGAATCTGATCCAGCTCGAAGAGCGAGGAAATCTCCAGAAGCAGGATAAGACGCCCGTCGGCCGGCTTGGCCACCCACGTGATGTAACGTTTGTCCATGGCCGAGGAGAGCCGGCTCGCGGCCTCCAGCTGAGAATCGTAAATCGTGCGAACCTCGCGAACGGAGTTGACGATGATTCCGAACATGACGTCGCTGACGGAGAGCACCACGATACGCGCCTCATCCGTCAGAGGCGTGGAGGGCATGTCGATTTTGAGCTGCATGTCGAAGACGGGCACGATGGTCCCCCGAAGATTGATCACGCCCCGAATGTAGTCGGGCGCGTTGGGAACGCGCGTAATGAAGGGAGGTACCCGAACGATCTCGCGCACGATGTTCACGTCCACGCCAAAATCTTCGTTGCCCAGCGCAAAAACCAGATTGATATGCTCTTCCCCCAGGGACTCCATATTGATTTCTTTTTGAGAGGCGCTGATGACCTCTTCTTTTGTGTGTACAGCCATGTCTGACCAACCTACCTCCTGTATGGCGTTGTTTGCCTCCGTAACCGACCCTGCCCGGACAATCCATCGAACTTCAGGGATTTTATTATAGCAGGATAAAATGTACAAAAAAATCGTAATTGCGGTATCTCCTCGATAACGGGCGAGGGGGCACGCTGCCCCCCTGAGCTGGTTACGCGTGGGGGGTTTCAGGGGGGCCAGTACCCTTCCCATTGAAAAAGTCAGGGAAGGGGCAGGCTCCGAAGCCCAGGGCTGAGCGAGCCCTGCCCCCCTGAGCTCGAATGATTACGCGGGTTCAGGGGCGGACGATTTCGGTTTTCATTCCCTTCAAAAGAGCGGTGACGCTGGTCTCGAACAGAGGGGCCGCGTCGACGTACTGCCCCGCCAGGCTGAGCCCGTAGTGCAGATGCGGGCCGGTAATGCGTCCCGTCGCCCCGCTTTTGCCGATCAGTTGCCCTTTCTCGATAAAATCTCCCTTTTTCACGCCGATCTCGCTCATGTGAAAAAAGAGGCTGATGACCCCGTTGCCGGAGTCGAGGTACACGCTTTTTCCCGCGTAGTAGTGATCGCCCGTCAGGATGACGGTCCCCGCAAACGGAGAACGGACAGGGGCGCCCACCGCGGCCCGAAAATCCGTTCCGCCGTGATAGCCTCCGGGAACTCCGTTGTAGACGCGCCGGAAACCGTACCTGCTGGTAAAAATCCCGGGAACGGGGCGCGCGGGCGGCGTCGTCCAGCGGCGTTTTACGGTCATGGTCCGCCGCGCGGCGGCCGCGAGCTGCGCCTCCTTTTTGATGCGCGCGGCCTCGGCTGCCGGGGGATTGACCATTTTATCCGCAACCTTCAGATGTTCCTCGGGGTACTTTTTTGCTTTGAGGTTCACGGTACATTTCACACGGAAGTGGTGATCGTCCTGAATGAAATCGAACACCAGAGGATAATTCCCGGCCCTGACGTCCCTCACGTACGAACCCAGAAGCGCATAGGAGACGTAACCCTCGCGGCCAGGCTCGACGTCGAGGGAAACGACGCGATTCTGCCAGGTTACGGAGGGCTCCGTGAACGGCGTGTGCGACGACAACGCCACGACAAAAGCCTGACCGATATCCCAGCTCTCCGGGAAAGTCACGCTTGTGGCGGCATGGACGGGCGTCACGCAAAGCAGGCCCGGAAGAATAATCAGAAGGATAATGCGTAAGCAAACGTTCAGGATAAATTTCCCCAATTTTGACGGCATGGCTTTACATTCCTTCATCCATAAGCGTCCGCATCAGTCCGCATATCAGCGTTCCGACCCGACTGGAGGCGCCCTTCATGGCGGACAGAACCTCTTCTTCGGTCAGCGTTTCGCCGCTTATGCCCGCCGCCTGGTTGGCCACGCAGGAAATGACGGCCGTCTCCATCCCCATGGAGTTGGAGACGATCACCTCCGGAACGGTGGACATCCCCACGACCGAGGCCCCCATCGTCCGGGCCATCCTTATCTCCGCCGGAGTCTCGTATGACGGGCCGGAAAACGCGATGTACACGCCCCTGTGCACCTGGATGCCCTCGATCAGCGCGGTCCGTTCGCAGAGTTCGATCAATTTCTGGCTGTACGTATGGGTCATGTCGGGGAAACGAACCCCCCATCGAGGCTCTGCCGGTCCGGTCAGCGGGTTGACCCCCATGTGGTTGATGTGGTCCTGCACCAGAACGATATCGCCGGGCTTCAGGTAAAGATCGACGCTTCCCGACGCATTTGTCCCAATGTACTGACGGACCTTCCACATGCCCAGAACGCGGGTGGAAAAGGTGACCTGCCTCATATCGTATCCCTCGTAGTGGTGCACTCTCCCCTTCAGCACGACCACCGGGCGTCTCTCGATCTTCCCGAGGATGATCTGTCCCGCGTGCCCGGGCGATGTGGACGGAGGCCAGTGAGGAACGTCCCTCGTCTCTATAATCTGTGGATCAGAGACCTCATCGGCGATGGTCCCCAGTCCCGACCCCAGAACGAGGGCCGTTTCGGGATGAAAATCCCCCGCCGCGGAGCGAATATAGTTCAGCGCATCCATGGCTTTTTCGTAATAATGCTCGTCGTGCGACACTCGCAACACCTTCTTAAAAAATTGAGACTCTTTGATGGCAACGTATTCCACGGCAGCGTGTTCCATGCCGTTTTTTGCATTTTTTGCATTCGTCCGGGATTGCGCCCCCCCTGGGTTTCTCCTGCTCCTGGCTTTACAATGTCAATGACCTGAGCAAAACCACGGGGCTCCGCCCCTCGACAAAAACCCCGCAGGGGATTTTTCCCGGTCCCCTGACCCCGTTAATTTTCTTCCTTAAGTTGTGGACATTGTCCTGCTTTATCTTACGCTCTCGGGTGAAATCGGTCGTAAAAATCCCTCATCTTCTCATCGAAACAGGAGTACGTCTGCGTCATCATGACGGAAGAATGGCCCAGCATCTCCTGCAGCGTCCTCATGTCCACTCCCCGCGCCAGAAGATGCATGGCGAAACTGTGCCGCAGAATATGCGGGTAGAGCCTGGACTCCGTAATGCCCGCCGCGCGCCCGCGCTTCTTCATAATGCGCCAGATGTCCTGACGACTCAGAGGACGTCCCGAACAGGACAGAAAGACCCTGTTTGTCCCGTCGCGGTCCAACATAGGACGGGCATCCATATACGCCTTCACGCCGCGTGCCGTCTCTCCAAGGAAGGGCACGACCCGCTCCTTTTCTCCCCTGCCCCTCGTCCGCAGGAGTTTCGACTCGAAATCGAGGTCCGGCACCTCGAGCGCGCAGATTTCGCTGACCTTCAGGCCACAGCCGTAAGCGATCTCAAAGATGGCCCGATCCCGGACGGCCAGAGGCCCGCTTATTCCACAGGCCTCCATGAGGCGCCTGATTTCCGCCTCGTTCAGGACGCGCGGCGTCGGCTTCGTTGCGCCGGGAGGCTCGGGGAGGGGAGAATCCGATTCTTCCGCCTCCTCCGTCTCGACGAAGCGAATCCAGGAACGCATGGCCGCAATGCGGCGCTGCTGCGTGGAACGCTGTTTCCCCTGTCCGTCCATATGTCGCAGGAACGCGCTGACGGCGGCCGGAGATGGCGGGAAGGGGGCCAGATCGCCGGCCTCGCAAAAATTCAGCCACTGTCTCAGGTCGGAGGCATAGCCCTCGGCCGTGAGACGGCTTCGCCCCCGTTTGTCCACGAGATAAAGACGGAAACGGTCGAGAAGTTTTCCCGCTTCGCTGACGCTCAGTCCGCGTATCGGGTCATGGGCCACGATCGCCCCTCCTGCTGTGAAACGCGAATATCTCCGGACGCCTTCCTAAAGCCTGAAGCGCTCAAAAATTCGATCCACGTAACGGGTATAAAAACTGACGTCGAAGAGAGACGCCAGTCTCGTCTCGTCGATTACGCCCGTAAGACGCGCGTCCGCCTTCAGCAGCTCGAGAAATTGCCCCTCGCCCTGCGCCGTACGCATCGCGTTTTCCTGCACGATCTTATAGGCCGTCTCGCGGGGCACCTTCAGCTCGTCGATCAGCTCGAGCATCACCCGCTGACTGAAGATCAGCCCTCCGGTGAACTCGATGTTCTTCCGAATGCGCTCCTCGTCGACGCCGAGGTCTCGTATGAGGCCGGTCATATCCAGAAGCATGAAGTGGATGGTGTGGAAAGCGTCCGGCCAGATCACCCGTTCCGTCGAGGAATGGCTGATGTCCCGCTCGTGCCAGAGGGCTATATCCTCCATGGAGGCCACGAGGCAGCCGCGCAGGAGGCGCGCCAGTCCGCAGATTCGTTCGCTTTTGATCGGGTTGCGCTTGTGGGGCATCGCGCTCGACCCCTTCTGGGCGCTGCCGAAGGGTTCGTAAAGCTCCCCGACCTCCGTGCGCTGCAGGTGCCGAATCTCCGTCGCCATGCGCTCCAGTCCGCAGCCCAGAAGAGCCAGGGCGTTCATGACGCCGGCGTGTCTGTCGCGCTGCAAAATCTGGTTGGAGACGGGCGCGGGCGTCAGGTTCAGAAGCTCGCACACCCGCGTTTCTATCTCAGGAGGACAGAGGGCGTAGGTCCCCACCGCACCGGATATCTTCCCGCAGGCGATCTGGGAGGCGGCGAGGTCGATGCGCTCGATGTCCCGTTCCAGTTCGGCGTGCCAGTTCAGAAATTTGAGTCCCAGCGTCATCGGCTCGGCATGAATGCCATGGGTACGGCCGACGCAGGGCAGATGTTTGTACCTTTGAGCCTTTTCCACGACAGCGGCGTCGAGGTCGAGCGTCGCCCTCCTGACGAGCGCGAGCGATTCCCGAAGCATGATCGAGGACGCGGTATCGAGAACATCGCTGCTCGTAAGGCCGATGTGGATATAACGTCCGTTTTCGCCCACATTTTCGGCCACCGAGGAAACGAAGGCGATAACGTCGTGATGGACGGAGTTCTCGATCTCTCGAATACGGGATACGGAAAACGAGGCTTTGCTTAAAATATCCTCGAGCGCATCCGCGGGAATCCGTCCTTTTTCGCTCCACGCCCTGCAGGCCGCCAGCTCCACCTGCAGCATCACCGCAAAGCGATTTTCATCGCTCCATATCGCGGACACCTCCGCGGTCGAATAACGATCTATCATTTGCCTTCCTCCCTCAAACCAATGTCAACAACGCTATTTTAAAAATATTTATTGAAACTGCGGGGCTCCACTCCATACCCCCAATGGCCGCGTCACGCGCGCGTCGTCCTCTCCACAGTTCTCTCTTTAAGCCAGGCGTTACGCGCGTCCGACAAAAATTCGTCGTAAGCGCCTCCGGCAAAATCGGGAAAGGTGTAGTCGAAGGCCACCCATTTCCCGAACCGGTAGCGCAGCGTCACCTCGGCGTAGATCCCGTCGTGCAGATAAATGCGGTGCGCGTGATCCTTGGTCGACGCCAAAATCAGCCTGGCTCCATCGACGTACCCCGGATCGATGTTGACGGCCCGCGGCGTACGGCTTTTGGCCTCGATGACGCCGGATGCCCGCTTCCATTCGGCCAGATCGCCGGCCTCGAAGAGCCCCCGAAAACAGACAAATCGACGAAAGAGCCGCGGAGCGATA